>JBDSXU010000279.1:0-5055 GCA_039926005.1 Marmoricola sp. | reverse complement strand
CACGGCGCGCGACCTCGACCTGGTGGCGGCCCATCGCCGGCCAGAGGGCGCCGGAAACTCGATCGTGTGGCTGCTGTGGCACACCGCCAGGGTGCAAGACGACCATGTAGTCGGTCTCTCCGGCGGGAAGCAGGCCTGGCACGAGGGCTGGTCCGAAAGGTTCGGGCTCCCCTTCGGCGAGGGCGACATCGGCTACGGCCACTCCTCCGACGACGTGGATGCCGTGCGCGTAGGACGGCTCGAGGACCTTGTCGACTACCACGAGGCGGTGCACCAGCTGAGTCTCGAGTACGCCGAGAAGGTCGACCCGGTCGAGCTGGACCGGGTCGTCGACCGCCGCTGGGACCCTCCCGTCACGGCGGGAGTTCGGATGGTCAGCCTCCTCGGTGACTGCCTCCAGCACCTCGGTCAGGCGGCCTACGTCAAGGGGCTGCCGGGCTCTCCGTAGAATCCACGGGTGCCCGCCTCCCCCATCGCCGCTGTCGCGGTTTCCGGGCTGGTGATGCGTTACGGGGACAAGGTGGCCGTCGACAACCTCGACCTGACCGTGGACAGGAACACGATCACCGCCGTCCTCGGTCCCAACGGGGCCGGCAAGACCACCACGCTGGAGACCTGCGAGGGCTACCGCAAGCCGCAGCAGGGCTCGGTGTCGGTGCTGGGCCTCGACCCGCAGCGCCAACGGCGTGACCTGCTCCCCCGCATCGGCGTCATGCTCCAGGACGGTGGGGCCTGGTCCGGGGTGCGGGCGATGGAGATGCTCCGCCACATCGCTCGCCTGCACGCCGATCCCCTCGAAGTGGACGCCCTCGGCGAGCGCCTCGGTCTCGGTGACTGTGGTCGCACCCCCTACCGGCGACTCTCCGGTGGTCAGCAGCAGCGGCTCAAGCTGGCGATGGCGGTCGTGGGGCGACCCGAGCTGGTCTTCGTCGACGAGCCGACCGCGGGAATGGACCCGGCGGCGCGGCGTACGACGTGGGAGCTGTTGCAGGAGATGCGCGCCGACGCGGTGACCGTCGTACTCACCACCCACCACATGGAGGAGGCCGAGCGGCTGGCCGACCAGATCCACATCATCGACCACGGCCAGCTGATCGCGTCCGGGACGCCGCTCGAGCTCACCCGGGGCGGCACCTCGACGATCCGGCTCGTGGTGACCAAGCCGTTCCCGGAGGGCTCCCCCGACTCGTTGCGGGAGGCACTGGGCAGCCGGCTCGCCGTACGCACGATCAGCGAGGTCAGCCTGCTCATCACCGGCCCGGCCGACAGCACCACCCTCGCCACCGTCTCCGCGTGGTGCGAGCGTCACGGGGTGCTCCCGGAGTCGCTGAACCTCGGGCAGCGCAACCTCGAGGACGTGTTCCTCGAGCTGACCGGACGCGAGCTGACCCCATGAGCACCTTCACGCCCCGCCCGGGGGCCGCACCCTTCCATCGACAGGTGATCGCACAGGCTGCGATGGAGTCGAAGCTGATGCTCCGCAACGGCGAGCAGCTTCTGCTCGCCGTGGTGATCCCGGTGATCGTGCTCATCGGCGGGGTCGAGGGGTCCAAGCACCTCGCCCTGTCGTTCTCGCGGCGTCCCATCGACGTCTTCGCGCCGGGCGTCCTGGCCCTTGCAGTCATGTCGACGGCGTTCACCTCGCTGGCGATCGCGACCGGCTTCGAGCGCAGGTACGGCGTGATCAAGCGCCTGGGGTCCTCGCCGCTCCCGAGGTCCGGTCTGCTCCTGGGCAAGGTGGGTGCGCTCCTGCTCGTCGAGATGCTCCAGATCCTGGTGATCTCGCTGGTCGCGCTCACGATGGGCTGGGAGCCGCACCCCTCGCTGCTGGCCGCGCTGTTCACGATCGTGATGGGCACGGCTGCGTTCGCCTCCCTCGGGCTGTTCGTCGCCGGTGTGCTGCGTGCCGAGGCCACGCTGGCCGCCGCCAACCTGGTCTACCTGCTGCTGATGGCCGGCGGCGCCGTCGTACTCCCCTCGTCGGCGTACGGCGCCTTCGGCGGCATCACCAGGCTGTTCCCCTCCGGCGCCCTAGGTGATGCCCTCCGGCACGCGTTCTGGTCGGGCGAGTTCCGTTGGGGCTCTCTGCTCGTGCTGCTCCTGTGGACCGGGATCGGCGCCGCCCTGACCGCGAGGACCTTCAAGTGGGAGTGAGCACCGTGGTCGCCGAACGCACGTCCGGACTGGGTACGCCGACCTGGGTCCGTCGCTTCGCCTGGGCAACTCTGGTCGCGAACATCGGCATCGTCGTCACGGGTGGGGCCGTGCGACTCAGCGGCTCCGGGCTCGGCTGCCCGACCTGGCCGCGGTGCACGGACCAGTCGTTCACCCCGCACGGCGCCCTGAACTTCCACTCGGCGATCGAGTTCGGCAACCGCACCCTGACCTTTGTCCTCACGGCCATCGCGATCGCCACGTTCATCAGCGCGCTGCAGACGGGCCGTGCGGAGATCCGCAGGCTGGCCCTCCTCCTCGCCCTGAGCGTCCCGGCGCAGGCCGTGCTCGGTGGGGTGACTGTGCTGACACACCTCAACCCGTGGGTGGTCTCCTTCCACCTGCTCTTCTCGATGGGGATCATCAGCCTGGCGGTGCTCTATCTGCACCGGGTCTCCCGTCCGGCTACGACCCCGACGACCACGTCGGGACCACATGTCTTCCTCGCCTGGTCCACCTACGCGGTCGCCTGGGCGGTCCTCGCGCTCGGCACCGTCGTCACCGGCTCGGGACCGCACGCGGGCGACCTGAAGGCGCCGCGCAACGGTCTCGACCCCCTCCACCTCTCCCAGCTGCACGCGGACTTCGTGTTCCTGCTCGTCGGCCTCACGATCGCGCTGGTGATCGTGCATCGTTCGCGGGTGACCTTGACGCTGCTTGCCGTCGAGCTGGCCCAGGGACTGATCGGGTTCGTCCAGTACTTCACCGATCTCCCCGCCGTCCTCGTCGGCTTCCACCTGCTCGGAGCCTCCCTGGTCGCCGCCGCCGTGACCTGGGTGGTCATAGAGGTTCGTGAGACGAAGTCGAATCATGAGTGTTGAGGCAGCCCGGTCAACCAGGAGCCCCCTCAGCACCTCCCCTGTGGTGGAATGTGGCCGGTCGAGGCAGCAGCGGCGACCACGAGCAACAGGCACGACGAAACGGGAGGCTCGATGCCGGCACGACGGCGTTCCGCACAGCTGGGAACCCTGCTGGCCACCCTCCTGCTGGCAGCCGGCTGCGGTGCGACCGAGCCGGAGCCGCTCACGGCCGTGAAGCCCGAGGTGCCGGCCGACCTCTGCGCCACGATCCCTGCTGCCGACCGCGCGGGGCTCATCGCCAACTCGAACACTGACCTGACCCCCAACCCCACCGCCGCATGTTCGCTGCGATCCTCCGATGGCGCTGCCACCGAGGTGCACGCCGTGGTGACCTGGATCCAGACCAACGACGAACAGTCCGCGGCCGACGTGCTGGACAGCCAGTGTCGGGCCCTCGACCGACAGAAGTTCCGGCAGCAGACCGGTTTCGACGCGGAGGGCTCGGACAAGTCGTGCGCGGGGAGCGGCAAGGTCGACGGCGCGGACTCCGCGACCATGGCTGCCTCCAGCGGGGTCGAGGTCGTCACCGTGCGGCTGAGCTCGCTGCCGCCCGGCAAGTCCCCGGTCATGCCACGCGCCCAGAACATGCTCGAGGGTGTTCTCAGCTCACTGGCCGGTTCCTGACCGGCCCGGCCTACTACGTACGCCGTACCAACCTCGCGGACTCGACGGGCGACAGCCTCAGAGCTTGAGCAGCGGGTCGAGCGCGACCGCGACGAACAGCAATGAGAGATACATGTTGGACCAGTGGAACAGCCGCATCGGCTTCACCTCGGTGAGCTCGTTGCTGTGGCGGGCGCGCTGCCACATCAGGTGCGCCTCGACGAGGAAGCCGGCACCCAGCACAGTCGCCACGACCGGGTAGAGGACGCCGGTCCCGGCCACCGGCCACAGCAGGAGCGAGGTCGCGACCATCACCCACGAGTAGGCCACGATCTGCTTCGCGACCCCCTCGGCGTCCTTGACCACAGGCAGCATCGGCACATCGACGAGGGCGTAGTCCTCGCGGTAGCGCATCGCCAGCGCCCAGGTGTGCGGCGGCGTCCAGAAGAAGACCACCATGAAGAGCACCACCGGTGCCCACGCGAGCTCGTCGGTGACCGCGGTCCAGCCGATCAGCGTCGGGAAGCAGCCAGCGAGACCGCCCCACACGATGTTCTGGGTCGTACGGCGCTTCAGCACCATCGTGTAGCCGAAGAGATAGAAGGCGCTCGCCGCCAGTGCCAGCCCGGACGAGAGCCAGTTGACGAAGAACCCGAGAACCAGCGTCGAGACGACCATCAGGCTCAGCCCGAACACGAAGGCCGCCCGGGGGGTGACCATGTGGCGCGGCAGCGCGCGGCGACGTGTCCGGCGCATCTGCTCGTCGATGTCGCGGTCGTAGACGCAGTTGAGCGCGTTGGCGCTCCCCGCCGAAAGAGTGCCGCCGACGACGGTCGCCACGACGAGCCAGAGATCGGGGACGCCACGCTGGGCAAAGAACATGACCGGCACGGTGGTGAGCAGCAACAGCTCGATCACGCGGGGCTTGGTCAGCCCGATGTAGGCACCGACGATCTCGCGGACCGTCGACTGACCCGAAGAGCGTCCGTTCACGGACACCTCGGCGTCGAGCGCGGTCACTCAGGCCTCGCCTTCAAGGGACGGATCGTGGAACAGAAACGGGGTACTAGCCCGGCGAGCATATCTCCGGGGCCACCCGGTCCACGAACCGACCGGCGTGACCTCGACCGCAGATCCGCACTAGGCTCGAAGACGACGCTTGCCGCTGATGAAAAAACCACCCCAACGTGCCCACAGATGCCCGCCTCGACTGGACCGAGCTCGACGACCGTGCAGTCGACACCGTACGAGCCCTTGCCATGGACTCCGTGCAGAAAATAAACAACGGTCACCCCGGAACTGCCATGAATCTCGCGCCTGCAACGTACCTGCTGTTCCAGAAAATGATGCAACACAACCCGGCGAACCCACACTGACC
>JBDSXU010000278.1:0-6398 GCA_039926005.1 Marmoricola sp. | reverse complement strand
GCCTGGTCGGCCACGGCCCGTCGGCCCGGATGGAGAACCGGCTTCCCGGTGGTGACGTGAACCCCTACCTGGCGCTCGCGGCCATGATCGCCGGCGGCCTTCACGGCATCGAGAACGAGCTCGAGCTCGAGGACGAACTGGTCGGCAACGCCTATGAGTCGGACAAGCCGCACGTGCCGCACACGCTGCGGGCGGCGCGCGAGGTGTTCGCGTCCTCTGACATCGCACGAGCCGCCCTGGGGGCGGAGGTCGTGGACCACTACGTCAACATGGCGGATGTCGAGCTCTCGGCCTTCGACGCCGCCGTCACTGACTGGGAGCTCGCGCGGACCTTCGAGAGGATGTGACGCAGTGACCACCCTCACCAGTGGCAGTTCCTCGAGCGCGGTGATCAGCCCGGTCACCGCGCAGCAGATCGCCGAGGTCGGCTCGGCCGGCGTCGAGGAGACCGACGCCGCGATTGCCCGTGCACAGGAGGCTTTCGGCCCGTGGCGTGACGTGGCTCCTGGGGAACGAGCCCGTCTCCTCCGGGCCTTCGCCGCCGTCGTCGACCTGCACACCGAGGAGCTCGCCCAGATCGAGGTCGCCAACTCGGGTCACACGATCGGCAACGCCCGCTGGGAGGCGGGAAACGTGCGCGACTGCCTGAACTACTACTCGGCAGCGCCCGAACGGCTCTTCGGCAAACAGATCCCGGTCGCCGGCGGAGTGGACATCACCTTCCACGAGCCACTCGGTGTCATCGGCATCATCGTGCCGTGGAACTTCCCGATGCCCATTGCCGGTTGGGGGTTTGCTCCTGCCCTGGCGGCCGGGAACACGGTTGTCCTCAAACCCGCCGAGATCACGCCGCTCACCGCGATCCGGCTGGGTGAGCTCGCGGTCGAGGCCGGCCTGCCGGAGGGTGTGCTGACGGTCATCCCCGGCAAGGGATCCGTGGTCGGCGAGCGCTTCGTCACGCATCCGGACGTGCGCAAGGTGTGCTTCACCGGCTCGACCTCGGTAGGGAAGCAGATCATGGCGGGCTGCGCCGCCCAGGTGAAGCGGGTGACCCTTGAGCTCGGCGGCAAGAGTGCGAACATCGTCTTCGCCGACGCTGACGTCGCCGCGGCGGCCGCGTCGGCGCCGTACGCCGTCTTCGACAACGCCGGGCAGGACTGCTGCGCGCGTTCGCGAATCCTGGTCCAGCGTTCGGCGTACGACGAGTTCGTCGGCCGCCTCGAGCAGTCGGTGAAGGCGATGCGAATGATCGACCCCGTCCGGGACGACAGCGAGATGGGCCCGATGGTGTCGGCCGGGCAACGCGACTCGGTGCAGCGCTACATCGACGGTGCGACCGTCGCCTTCACCGGTTCGTGCCCCGACGGCGACGGTTTCTGGCTGCCGCCGACGGTGGTCGAGTCGACGTCGACCGATGAGCCGATCTGGCGCGAGGAGGTGTTCGGGCCCGTCGTCGCGGTGATGCCCTTCGTGGAGGAGGACGAGGCAGTCACGCTGGCCAACGACACGGAGTACGGCCTGTCCGGCTCGATCTTCACCAGCGACCTCGGTCGGGCCCTGCGCGTCTCGCGCCGGGTCGAGGCCGGCAATCTGAGTGTGAACAGCCACGCGGCCGTGCGCTACTGGACTCCGTTCGGTGGCTACAAGCAGTCCGGCCTCGGCCGCGAGCTGGGGCCGGACGCCCCCAACGCGTTCACCGAGGAGAAGAACGTCTTCATCGCGCACTAGGCACCCTGCCAGCTCACGAGGTCTCGAGACGCCCGCCAGCGCTCGTTCCTCAACCACCGTTTGGAGGAAACACCCATGTCAGGTCGTCTTGAGGGCAAGGTCGCGGTCGTCACCGGAGGGTGCTCGGGCATCGGCCTGGCGACGGTGAACCGATTCGTCGAGGAGGGGGCCAAGGTCGTCATCGGGGACATCGACGACCAGCGCGGGCACGAGCTCGTCGGCCAGCTGGGTGGCGAGGAGATCGCGACCTACGCCCACGTCGACGTCACGGACAAGGACGAGGTCGACGCGTTGTTCCAGACCGCCAAGGACACCTACGGCTCGGTCGACATCGCGTTCAACAACGCCGGCATCTCGCCGCCCGACGACGACTCGATCATGGACACCGAGCTCGACGCCTGGCGCAGGGTGCAGGAGGTCAACCTGACGAGCGTTTACCTGTGCTGCAAAGCCGCGCTGCAGCACATGCTCGAGCAGAAGTCCGGCTCGATCATCAACACCGCGTCGTTCGTCGCCGTCATGGGCGCGGCGACCAGCCAGATCTCCTACTCCGCCTCGAAGGGTGGAGTGCTTTCGATGAGTCGCGAGCTCGGTGTGCAGTTCGCCCGCGACGGCATCCGCGTCAACGCGCTCTGCCCCGGCCCGGTGAACACCCCACTGCTCAAGGAGCTCTTCGCGAGCGACGCGGAGCGGGCTGCACGCAGGCTGGTGCACGTGCCGATGGGTCGCTTCGGCGAGCCCGAGGAGATGGCGAACGCCGTACTCTTCCTCGCCTCCGACGAGTCCAGCTTCATGACGGCCAGCACCTTCCTCGTCGACGGTGGCATCTCCGGTGCCTACGTCACGCCGCTCTGAGGATCGAGCCGTGAAGCCGCTGATCGGACTGACCAGCTATCGCGAACACGCCAGCTGGGGGGTGTGGTCCCAGGGCGCGGACCTGCTGCCGGCGGTGTACGCCGACGCGATCGTCCGGGCCGGCGGCGTACCCGTGCTGCTCCCGCCTGCCACAGATGATCCGGAAACGGCTGTTTCGGTGGTCCGACGCCTCGACGGGCTCGTGATCAGCGGCGGGGCCGACGTCGATCCCGCGCAGTACGGCGAGGAGCCGCAGGAACGCACCACGGTGGTCCGCCCCGACCGCGACGCGTGGGAGCTCGCGCTGCTCACGTCCGCGGCGGCGGCGAACCTGCCCACCCTGGGTGTCTGCCGGGGGATGCAGGTGATGGCCGTCGCGTCGGGTGGCACGCTCGAGCAGCACACCCCCGACGTGGTCGACCACCAGGGACACAACCCCCAACCGGGCGTCTTCGGGGACATCTCGGTGAGCACCGGCGAGGACTCGGTCGTGCGCTCGATCCTCGGACCGTCCGTCACCGTGCACTGCCACCACCACCAGTCGGTGCGCTCCCACCCGGGCTATGTCGCCACGGCGTGGGCGGCCGACGGTTGCCTCGAGGCGATGGAGTCCGCGGGCGCTCGCTTCTGCCTCGGGGTGCAGTGGCATCCCGAGATGGGACGGGACCAGCGCCTCTTCGACGCGCTCGTGAGGGCGGCGTCCTCCGACCTCGGCTGAGGTCGCCGGGGGGTCAGCCGAGCGCGGCGTGCAATGCAGCCGCGAACGCGACCGGGTCGCCCTGCTGGCCGAACTCCCCACCGAGGAAGCCACCGTGGTTGCTGGGGAACTCGGTGGCGGGCAGTCCGAGGGCCTCGGCGATGGACCTGGCTGCGCGGGCAGCGAACTGCTCACCCGACTCGACGCCGACTGCCAGCACCAGGCGGTCAGCGATGACCGCGAGGGCCTCGAGGTCGGGCTCGTAGGCGGTGCAGCCGGGGATGTTGCGCATCAGCGGGTCGGCGCGAGAACCGTCGTCCTCGATCGACAACGCGAACATCGCCGGGTCCGGCGCGGGCTGGTCTAGGTAGTCCGCCGACAACGGCCCTTCGACCATCACGAACGCAATGAACTTCGCCATCGCCGGGCCTGTGCCGGACCTCTCGTAGGTCGAGCGCATGTCGTCGCACACGGCAAGGACCTCGTCGCGGTCAGGCAGCAGAGCCGCGATCGGCGGCTCGTGCGCCACCAGACGGCGTACGTCATCGCGATGTGCGGCCACCAGGGCGAGCGCGTTGACCGCCCCGCCACTGCTGGCGAAGAGGTCCACCGGCCCGACTCCGAGCTCCTCGATGAGTCGATGCAGGTCGTCGGCGTGCTGCTCGGGCGTGAGGGCCGACGTGCCGGTCGGGTTGCGGCCCGCACCGCGTGGGTCGTAGGTCACGACGGGACGGTCGGTGAAGTGGTTCGCCAGGCTGCCGAAGCCGGTCGCGTCCATCGGCGAACCGATCATGAGCAGCGCTGGACGATCCTGGGTGGACTCGTGGAGGTCCCCGGCGAGGTAGTAGTGCACCGCCGAGGGGTCGCCGCCGAGGGTGCGGGTCTGTGAGGTTCGGGTCGTCTCGGTGCTGGACTGGGTCATGACTGTCCTCTCGTTCGTGGGCGTTCCCTGCTGCCTGCAATTCTGTTCGCAATGGTCTGACCGCCGACGCCACCGAAAACCATCGGTCGCTCAGGCGATGACCTCGGAGACGAGAGGAACGCCGGGCCGGTAGGCGAGGTGGACGTACGACGGGGCCTCGAGCACCGTCAGGTGGGCGCGTCTGCCCGGCGCGAGCACGCCGACATCTTCGCGACCCAGCGCCCGGGCACCGCCGGCCGTTCCCGACCAGAGCGCCTCGGCCGGGGTCATCCCCATCTCGCGGACGGCCAGGGCGACACACAGCGGCATCGACGACGTGTAGCAGGACCCGGGGTTGCAGTCACTCGCGAGCGCGACCGTGACGCCGGCGTCGATCAGGCCACGCGCGTCCGGGTACGGCGAGCGGGTGCTGAACTCCACGCCTGGCAACAGCGTCGCGACAGTGCCGGAGTCGGCGAGCGCAGCGACATCGGAGTCGTCGAGGAAGGTGCAGTGGTCCACCGCGGCCAGGCCGAGCTCGCAGGCCAGCCGTACGCCGGGCCCGGGGCCGAGCTGGTTCGCGTGCAGCCGGCCCTCGAGCCCCTTCGCGAGGCCGGCACCGAGGATCGCGCGCGCCTGGTCCTCGTCGAAGGCACCGCGTTCGCAGAACACGTCGATCCACTTCGCGTGTGGCGCGGCGGCATCCAGCATGCGGCCGGTGACGAGGTCGACGTAGCCGGCCGCGTCGTCGGCGTACTCCGGCGGCACCACGTGGGCCCCCAGGAACGTGGTCTCCTCGGTGAACTGCCGCGCGAGGGCCAGGCTCCTGGCCTCGTCGAGCACGCTGAGGCCGTAGCCACTCTTGATCTCGACGGTCGTGGTGCCCTGCCGCCGCATCTCGGCGACCAGTCGGGCGACGTTGGCGAAGAGCTGTTCGTCGGTGGCGGCTCGGGTGGCAGCGACGGTCGTTCGGATGCCGCCGGCGGCGTAGCTCTCCCCCGCCATCCGGGCGGCGAACTCCTGCGCACGGTCGCCGGCGAAGACCAGGTGTGCGTGGGAGTCCACGAAGCCGGGGATCACCGCGCGACCGCCGAGGTCGCGCACGTCGTCGGCAGTCGGAGCCTCCGCCCGTGGTCCGACCCAGGCGATCCGGCGCCCCTCGAGCACGACCGCAGCGTCGTGAACGATGCCGAGCGGGGTGCCGTCGTGGACGGGATCGTTCGTGACGAGCTCACCGACGCCAGTGAGCATGATCGAGGTCACGGTCGGGTCCTGACGTCGGCGGAGGTGGCGGCGAAGACCGCCGTTTCAGCCGACGCGCCCGTCCCCCGCGTGCGGATGGTGTCGAGGTCGATGGTCGCGAGGTCGGCCAGCTGGCCGACCTCGATCCTTCCGGCGTCCCCGAAGCCGAGCGAGCGGTGGCCGTCGTACGTCGCGGCGGCGATCAGCTCGAGCGCCGACCAGTGGCCGCGCTGCTGGGACGCGAGCCGTTCGTGCATCTCCACTGCACGCATCTCCTCGATCATGTCGATCACCGCATGGCTGTCGGAGCCGAGCGTGAGGGTGGCACCCGCATCGTGCAACCGGCGCGCCGGCCCGATGCCGTCGGCCAGGTCACGCTCGGTGGTCGGGCAGAAGCAGACGTTCGTGTGGGACTCCCCAAGCAGGCGGATGTCGTCGTCGGTGAGGTGGGTGGCATGGACGGCCGTCGTGTCCGCGCCGAGTGCGCCGGCCTCCGCCAGGAGCTGGGTCGGGGTCAGCCCGGTTGCCTCCAGGCAGGCCTCGTTCTCGGCGACCTGCTCCGAGAGGTGGACGTGCAACGGAAGTCCCCTGGCCGCCTCGACCACGACGGGGAGCTGGTCGCCGGGTACGGCGCGCACCGAGTGGATCGCGGCGCCCACCCGGGGATCGTCGAAGCTCGCGAGCCGCTCCGCCCATGCGTTGGCGTCACCGTCTGAGTAGCGCACCTGAACCCCCTCGGGCTGTTGTCCGAAGCCGGAGGCGAGGTAGCAGGTGTCGAGCAGCCGGATCCGGATCCGTGCGTCGTCGGCCGCGGCCAGGAGCGCCTTGCCCATCTCGTTGGGGTCGTCGTACGGCGTCCCGTCGGGCTGGTGGTGGAGGTAGTGGAACTCGCCGACCGCGGTGATCCCGGTGGCTCGCATCTCGGCGTAGGTCGCCCGGGCCAGCTCGAAGTAGGTGTCCGGCGTGAGCTCGGCC
>JBDSXU010000277.1:0-7188 GCA_039926005.1 Marmoricola sp. | reverse complement strand
GGGCAGCAGCCCGGCACGGTCGAGCTGCTCGATCACGTCGCTGCGGCTCGGCGTCCAGGCGGAACGGGTGTTGCCCTGCCCGACCTTGGGGCCCTTGTTCGGACGCTTGTTGCCGCGCGCTGGACGGCGGTCCTTCATCCGGCCGCGGGCCCAGTCGTCGCGGGCAACCCGCACGAGCTCGGGGTTCACCTGCGCCTCGCGGCGCGCTGCCTCCAGCTCGGCCGGGTCGGTGCCGGTCTCGTCGGCAAAGAGGTCGAACATGCGCCGGCCCACGATGACGTGCTGGTAGAGCGGCACCGGTCGTCGCTCCTCCACGATGGTGGTCGTCTCGCCGCGCACGGTGCCGAGCCACTCACCGAACTCCTCGGCGTTGCTCACGGTGGCCGACAGTGAGGCCAGGGCCACCGACTCAGGGAGGTGGATGATGACCTCCTCCCAGACCGCGCCGCGCATCCGGTCCGCGAGGTAGTGCACCTCGTCCATCACCACGAAGCCGAGGCCCTCGAGCGTTCGTGACCCGGCGTACAGCATGTTGCGCAGCACCTCGGTGGTCATCACCACCACCGGCGCGTCACCGTTGATGCTGTTGTCACCGGTGAGCAGACCTACCTTGTCGGCGCCGTAGCGCTTGGCCAGGTCGTTGAACTTCTGGTTCGACAGCGCCTTGATCGGGGTCGTGTAGAACGCCTTGCGGCCACTCTCCAGCGCCAGGTGTACGGCGAACTCGCCGACGATCGTCTTGCCGGACCCGGTGGGTGCGGCGACCAGCACGGACCGCCCGTCCTCGAGCTCCCGACAGGCGCGCGCCTGGAAGTCGTCAAGGGTGAAGTCGAGCCGGGAGGCGAAGTCGGACAGCCCGGGGTGCTCGCGGTTGCGGCGAAAACGAGCGTAGGACTCCGACGGACTGGTCATGGGACGAGCACGCGCAGCGCCAAGGGTGCGACCTCCACGGTCAGCGGCAGGGCGGCAATGCGCTCGCCGTCGGCGTACGCCGTGATGCCGGGCGCCGCGATGGTGACCTTCTTCGCGTGGTGGTGGCGATAGACCGAGTGATGGATGTGGGTGCCCTTGAACAGCTTGGGGTAGGTCCTGACCAGATCGAGCCTGCTCATCGGCGCCATGATCACGACATCGAGGAGACCGTCGTCGAGCACGGCACCCTGCGCGATGCGAAGTCCGCCGCCGAACGAGGGCCCGTTGCCGACGGCGACCATCATCGCCTCGAAGCGGTGCTGCTCCCCGTCGATCTCGAGCACGTAGGGAATCGGCTTGAAGGTGCGCAGCGCGGCGAGGGTGGCCAGGTTGTAGCGCATCTGGCCCTTGGGCCAGGTCATCTCGTTCGCGCGCTCGTTGACGATGGCGTCGAATCCGGCAGCGAGGACCGTGACGTAGTACTTCGAGCCGATGCGAGCGAGGTCTACGCGGCGCTCCTTGCCCCCGATGACGATGTCGGTGGCCGCCGACGTGTCCTTGCGCGGGATGTCGAAGTAGCGAGCGACGTCGTTGCCCGTGCCTGCCGGGATCAGGCCCAGCCGGGTCCCGGAGTCGGCCACCGCCTGCAGCGCGAGGTGGACCATGCCGTCACCACCGACGACGACGACTGTCTCGAGCTCGTCAGCGACACACTGGCGCGCGAGGTCGAGCGCCTCGTCCGCGTCCCGGCCGACCAGGTTGCGGACCTCGAAACCGGCTTCGCGAAGTCGTGGCAACGCCTCGTCGACGATCCGCGCTCCCCTGCCCTTGCCGGACGTGGGGTTGGTCAGTAGCGCGATCTCCTGGGACACGGTGGAACCCTATCTTCCGCCGTGCGGCGCGGATGGCCCTACAGCGGCGAGGCGGCGTCGTCATCGAGGTCGACCGCCTTGTCGCGGCCGCGACGGCGGTCGAGCAGCCGTGCTATCAGCTCGGAGGCCACGACCAGCACCAGCATCGGCACCGCCAGCATCAGCATCGAGTAGGGATCCGTGGAAGGCGTCGCCACTGCTGCGAACACGAAGGTCCCGACGATGATCCAGGGCCGGTGCCGGCCCAGCGCCTTTCCCGACACGATGCCAGCCAGGTTCAGCATGACCACGAACAGGGGGATCTCGAAGGCGATCCCGAAGACCAGCAGCATGCGGGTGATGAAGGAGAAGAACTCGCCGAACTCGGTGAGCTGGGTCAGTCCTTTGGGAGTGAACCCGATCAGTGCCGCGATGCCCTTGGGGAGGACGTAGTAGCCGAGGACCACTCCGCAGATGAACAGGGGTCCGGCCGTTGCGGCGAAGATTCGCGTCCAGCGGCGCTCGTTGCGGTGCAGTCCGGGCACGATGAACGCCCATATCTCGTAGAGCCAGAGCGGCGAGGTGACCACGAGGGCAGCGATGCCGCAGATCTTGAGCTGCAGGAGGAGCGGTGTTCCGACACCGGTGATGACTGCCCTGGTCTGGGTGCCCTGCCCGAGGAGCTGTCGGGCCTGGTTGTAGGGATCGAGGATCAGCTGGAAGAGCTGGTCGTAGAAGAACAGGGCGACGATCGTCGCGACGACGAGATAGAGCGTCGAGCGCATGACCCGCGCGCGGAGCTCGCGGAAGTGGTCGCCGAGCGACATCCGCCCGCCCTCGCCGATGGGGTCACGGGGCCGGCCGCGGAACAGCTCGAAGGCACCACCGAGGGACACAGTTGGGCTGGTCTGTGCTCAGAGGGTGCCGGGTGAGCCGGGGTCCTCGGGCGCCGGACGCGTGGCCTTCTCGGCCTCCGCGGACTTCCGGTTCTGCGCGTCGATCTGGCGCTGCTCGGGCGTCTTCTCGTCGTCGTCCTCGTCGTCGAGCAGGCCCTTGGTCTCGGCCTTGAAGATGCGCAGTGCACGCCCACTGCCGCGTGCCAGCTCGGGCAGTTTCTTCGCGCCGAAGAGGAGGACGATGATGCCGACGATGATCGCCAGCTCGGGCACACCGAGTCCGAGGACGAGTGGAATGAGGAGCCCATGGGTCATGTTCGTCATGCTACGCCGTCGTCCTGAGCGTCCGCTGAGGCGTGGCCGTAGAGGGTGAGCGTGGCGTCCGCGGTGCGAGCGACCTCGGCCCGGAGCTCGGGCGGCTCCACCACGCTCACCGCCGGCGCCAGCCGCAGGGCCAGACGGACCAGCCACCTCGGGTCGCCGACCCGGAGGGTGACCGCGAGCCGACCCTCCCCGAGCTCCTCGACCGTGTCGACCGGGTAGTAGTCGGCGACCCACCGGGCGTGTCGCTCGAGGTGGATCACGGCCACCACGTCGTCGGGCCCCGGTTCGAACAGACCTTCGGAGAGGTCGCGAGGGCTCAAGGAGTGCTCGTGGCGGGGTTCGTCGACGAGCTCGACCGCGTGCATCCGGTCGAGGCGGAACAGCCGTCTCGCCTGGGCGAGGTGGCACCAGGCATCGAGGTAGTCGCGTCCGTCGCCGGTCAGCAGCTCGAGCGGGTCGACCGTTCGTCTGGTCGTCTCGTCGCGGGTCGGGACGTAGTAGTCCAGCCGTGCCTGACGGTTGCTCGCGATCGCCTCTCGCAGCACCGCGGCGTGGCGCTCCGCTGTGTCTGAGCGCGGCAGGTGCACCTCCACCCGGGGGGCGGCGGTCCCGCTCGCTGCCGCGTCCTCGAGCTTGACCAGGCATCGGTCGATCACCTCGTGCGAGCGATCCGGGCTGCCTTCGCGCAGGGCACGCAGGGCCACGATCAGGGCAGAGGCCTCCGAGCTGCCCAGCCGCACGGGCCGCGCCAGGAACTCCGCGTTCTCGATGTGTACGACGCCGTCGGGATCGTCCTCGATCGCCTCGAAGTCGACCTCGATCATCTTGTCCGGGGTCAGGCCAGGGAGTCCGCACATCCACAGGACCTTGAGGTCGCTCATGATCTGCTCGGGTCCCACGCCGAAGTCGGCGGCCACGTGGGCCAGCGAGACGTCGGTGCGGGTCTGCAGGTAGGGCACCAGCGCCAGGAGACGCGAGACCTGCTCGCGTGCGCCGCTCACCGGGGTCCCTGCGGTGGCGTGAGCGCAGCGAGCGGCAGCGTGGGGTGGTTCATCGGGGTCCCTGCGGTGGCGTGAGCGGCAGCGTGGGGTGGTTCATCGGGGTGTCCCGGTGAGGATGCCGAGGAGTCGGTCGCGGACCGAGGCACGCAGCTCGGCCGGCGACTCGGCGACCGCCGCGTCGGCGTACCCCAGCAGCTCGCCGGCGAAGTCGGCCTCCGACACGTAGGGCACCTCGAGCCGGTCCCATCCCGACGATCCGTCGGGGCCGATGACGTCCTGCGAGGTCAGCTCGGCCCTGCGCCGAAGCCCGTTGGCGGCACCTGCGCGAGCGAGTACGACGGCGCTGCGGTCGGGACGCCGCGGCGCCAGCGACTCCGAGAGCCCTCGCAGGTCGGTGCCCTCCGGGACGGTGAACGATCCCGGGTCCCCGGTCGGCGCCACGACCGAGGTGATCCGGCTCAGCCGGAACATGCGGGGCTCCCCACGGTCGGTGTCGAGCCCAGCGACGTACCAGCGCCCTTGCGCGGTGACCACTCCCCACGGCTCGAGGTGGCGGTTGCTGGTGTCGCGCTGGCCCACGCGGCTGTAGTCGAACTGCACCGGCGTGCGGTGCACCGTGGCCTGCCACATCGCCTCGAAAGCCGGTTCCTCGGCCGCGAGCGTGGGTTGCACCTGCTCGAGCTGCTCGCGGTCGAAGCTGAGGCCGGCCGCCTTGAGTTTGACCAGGGCGTCGGAGGTGGCCGCGGCAAGCCCGGCGTGGCGCCAGACCCGGGCGGCCAGCCCCAGGACCGCCACCTCGTCGGCGGTGAAGTCGATCGAGGGCAGCTCGAACGCGTCACGCTTGATGCGATAGCCCTGCTCGTCCTCGAAGAACTTGTCGACGAAGCCGGTCTCCAGCGGGATCCCGAGCGCGCGGAGGTCGTCCTTGTCCCGCTCGAACATCCGGTCGAAGGCTTCGTCGCTGCTGGCGCGGTAGGGCTCCATCAGGGCGCGGATCTGCTCCTTGGTGGTGTAGTTGCGCGCCACCAGCAACAGGATCACCAGGTTGAGCAGACGTTCGGACTTCGCAGCGGTCACCGGATCGGCCATCTCCGAGCCGACGCCACCTCGACGGCAGCGACCCGGTGGGGCTGGGTCACATTCCCTCGATCAGTCGCTCGACCCGCTCGTCGTGGGAGCGGAAGGGGTCCTTGCACAGCACCGTGCGCTGGGCCTGGTCGTTGAGCTTGAGGTGCACCCAGTCGACGGTGAAGTCACGTCGACGCTCCTGCGCGCGTTTGATGAAGTTGCCACGCAGGCGGGCGCGCGTCGTCTGCGGGGGCACGGACTTGGCCTTGAAGATGGCGAGGTCGTTGGTCACCCGCTTGACCGCACCGCGGTTCTCCAGCAGGTAGTAGAGCCCGCGCTCGCGGTGGATGTCGTGGTAGGCGAGGTCTAGCTGGGCGACCCGTGGGTGTCCCAGCGGGAGGCCGTGCTTGGCGCGGTAGCGATCGATCAGCTTCCACTTGATCACCCAGTCGATCTCCCGCTCGACGAGCGAGAGGTCGCCGGACTCCACCGCCTTCAGGCCGCGCTCCCAGAGGTCGAGGGACTGCTCGATCACCGGGGTGTGCAGCTCACGGCGGTCGACGAAGTCGCGTGCTCGCTGGAGGTACTCGCCCTGGATGCCGAGGACGCTGGCCTCACGACCGTTGGCCAGACGCACCTTGCGACGCCCGGTCATGTCGTGGGAGATCTCGCGGATCGCGCGGATCGGATTCTCCATCGTGAGGTCGCGCATCACCACGCCCTCCTCGATCATCCGCAGCACCAGGTCGCAGCTGGCCACCTTGAGCATCGTGGTGGTCTCGCTCATGTTGGAGTCGCCGACGATGACGTGCAGGCGCCGGAAGCGCTCGGCGTCGGCGTGCGGCTCGTCGCGGGTGTTGATGATCGGTCGCGAGCGGGTGGTGGCGCTGGAGACGCCCTCCCAGATGTGCTCGGCCCGCTGGCTCACGGAGTACGACGCACCTCGCGGTGTCTGGGTGACCTTCCCAGCCCCGCAGATGATCTGTCGGGTGACCAGGAACGGGATGAGCACGTCGGCCAGCTTGCTGAACTCTCCGTGACGACTGACCAGGTAGTTCTCGTGGCACCCGTAGGAGTTGCCCGCGCTGTCGGTGTTGTTCTTGAACAGGTAGACATCCCCGGAGATGCCCTCGTCGCGAAGGCGACGCTCGGCGTCGACCAGCAGGCCCTCGAGCACCCGCTCCCCCGCTTTGTCGTGGGTGACCAGGTCGACGATGTCGTCGCACTCGGGGGTGGCGTACTCGGGGTGACTCCCGACGTCGAGGTAGAGCCGGGCGCCGTTGGCCAGGAAGACGTTGCTGCTGCGGCCCCAGCTGACCACCTTGCGGAACAGGTAGCGGGCAACCTCGTCCGGCGAGAGGCGGCGCTGACCCTTGAACGTGCACGTGACGCCGTACTCGTTCTCGATACCGAAGATTCGCCGGTCCACGCTGCCAGCCTAGGCGTAGACCGCAACGCCCAGCGACAGGCTCACCCTGCAGGGACCACCGAGCGAGATCGCTCAGGGCGCGACGGGCGGTTCGGTCGCGGACCCCGCAGCCTGGTCCGTGTCGGGCGCCGGGTCGGAGTTCGGCTCAGCGGCCGGCTCCTCCGCGGGTGGCTCCGGCACGGCGAGCAGCTCACCGAGCACCTCCCCGTTGAGACGCTTGAACTTGCGCTCCTGCGTGCGGGTGCGATCCAGCACGGCGACCTCGAGCTCGCCCGCCGGGATGTCGCGGTGGCCGGTGTCGTTGTGACCCAGGGCAGCCGCTGCGAGCTTCAGCGCGTCGTCACGCGAGAGCCCCGTGGTGTAGCGCTCCTCGAGGTACTTGGTCACGGACTCGGCCGCGCCACCCATCACGGCGAAGTCGTGCTCCTCGACGACCTGGCCGTCGAAGGTGAGCCGGAAGACCTGGTCCTCGTCGGGCGTGTCGCCCACCTCGGCGACGAAGATCTCGATCTCGTAGGGCTTCTCACCGCCACTGGAGAAGATCGTGCCGAGAGTCTGCGCGTAGGCGTTGGCCAACCCACGCCCGGAGACGTCGCGGCGGTCGTAGGAATAGCCACGCATGTCGGCGAGTCGGACACCGGCGATGCGGAGGTTCTCGAACTCGTTGTAACGGCCCACCGCCGCGAAGGCGATGCGGTCGTAGATCT
>JBDSXU010000276.1:0-9776 GCA_039926005.1 Marmoricola sp. | reverse complement strand
CCGGTTATCGGCGTACGGCCAAGGCGATGATGCCCAGCATCCTTGCCGCCCTCGGCGACGACTCCGAACTCCCGTTCGGCCACCACGCCCCGGCCCCCGGGGTCACCCCGGCCGGTGTCTCCTACCTATAGCCAAGAGTCGTATCCGATCGTTGGCGGACGATCGTGGCGGCGACCTCGCGGACCTTCTCCTGGGAGTCTGCGGACCCCTGCACCAACATGGCGAACACGTGGCTGAGCCCATCCCTGGACGGCGTGATGACCCGTGCGCCGTGGTGGGGGGTGGTAGGCCGCCCGCGCGACCTGGGTCACGTGAGCGGCCACTCCGGGAAGCGTCTCGGGTCGCCTCCGGAGTTAGGACAAATCATCCCCCGTGAAGGCTATCGGCGCGAACCGGCCCGTGGAGCGGTCTAGTTCGCGATGCGTGAACCACCTGGATAGAAGACCACCGTTCCCAATCGATCGCGCAAGGCGTTACGTTCGCTGGACGCGGGCCGGGTCGGCCGGCACCTCGATGGATTCCAGAAACCTCCCGGGAGAACACCATGCAGAGAATCCTCCGAAGCCTGGTCGCGGTGGCGGCCTGCTGCCTCACGGTCATGACCCTGGCCACCCCAGGGCAGGCCACGACCTCGCGCGCCACCCCACGCAACACCTCGCGACTCACAGCCACGCAGGCCCGGGCAATGCACGCCAAGATCACCTCGGGCGGGGCTGCCGCCTCCACCCACACCCTGGACTTCTGTCGCTCACACAAGCTGCACTGCAACGCCCAGGTGCTGGCCCGAGCGGGAAGCTCGACGCCCCTGAGCTCCTTCACTCCGTTCGGTTTCGGGGCCACTGACCTCGAGTCGGCCTACGGCCTGACCGGCACGTCCGGCGAGACCGGCACGATCACCATCGTCGACGCAGGGGCCTATCCCACGATCGAGAGCGACCTCAACGTCTACCGCCGGCAGTACGGACTCCCGCAGTGCCTGAGGTCCACCGGCTGCCTGACCGTCCGCTCCTACAACAACGGGCCCGAGCGCAAGACCGCCACCACCGAGCTCGGGCGGGAGATCGAGGAGGCGGTGGGCGTCGAGACCGCGCTCGACCTCGACATGGCCTCAGCCGCCTGTCCCAGGTGCAGGCTGCTCCTGCTCCAGCTGCCGCCCATCGACGCTTTCGCGCCCAGCAACCAGCAGCTTCGCGCGGCCGAGGACCACTTCGCTGCAGCCGTGCAGACGGCCAAGTCCCGTGGAGCCAGCGCGGTGAGCATCAGCTACGGCTATCCGACTGACAACTACGACGCGACCGGATCGCCAGCGAAGAAGATGAACGTGACCGGGATGGCGGTGTCCGCCTCGACCGGAGACTTCGGCTACAACGGGCTCTTCCCACCTTGGCCGCAGGTGCTCCCGTCAGTGATCGCCGTCGGCGGAACCGAGCTCAGCCAGTCCTCCAACGGTGCCTGGCACGAGGCGGTGTGGGACGCGACGGGCAGTGGCTGCTCGGCCGGCCTCACGCCGGCTGCCTACGGCCAGCCTGCCTCCATCAGCGCGCTGTGCAACGGCTACCGAGCCAGCGCCGACCTCTCTGCCGTTGCTGACCCGCAGACCGGTGTGTCCGTCTACAACACCTACGCACCGGCGTCCAACTTCCCCAACGAGTGGATCGTGGTGGGGGGCACCAGTGCGTCGTCGCCCCTGGTCGCCGGGATGTACGCGCGGGCAGGCGTCCCGGCAACCGTGCACGGACCGAACAAGATCTACGCCAAGTCGGCCTCGGTCTTCCACGACATCGTGGCCGGGGGCAACGCACCGCGAGGTGTCTGCTCAGCCGACGGCGTCAGCGAGCGACTCTGTGCTGCCGACAACGGCTGGGACGGTCCGACAGGACGAGGGACTCCGAAGGGTCTGGTCACCTTCCGATAGGGAGGGTCACCAGGGCGGGGGGCGTCGTGCGGCGTAGGGCAGCGGCAGCAGTTCTGACACTGCTTGCGGCAATGATCCAGGTGGCGGTGATCGCGCCGGCCTCGGCACTCGTGCTGCCCTCCGGGTTCCAGCTGGTCGACTACCCGACTGGGCAGCTGCCGTACAACCTCACCGACTACGCCTGGCTCGACGACGCCGGCCTGCTCGCCAGCGGGAAGAGCGGCACCATCACGTTCGTGCCGCCCGCAGGAACGCCACGAGTGGTGGCCACCGTGCCGGACGTCCGGGCGGGGGGTGACCACGGCTGGGTTTCCCGACCAGCGATCGGCTGAGCATCACCGGCGGGTTCCGGAACAACTTCACCGGCGGGAACATCATCTACCGCACCAAGACGAAGTAGGCCGTCGTCACCTGCTGAGGACGTCCACGACCGTCCCGGGAGATGGAAGCCTCACGGTGCGAGATTCGCCGACCATCGTTCCTCGATCCTGCCGAAGCGCCACACGGCGAGCGCGATGACCCAGGATGCGAGGAAGAGACCGACGATGCCGTAGCCCGCGTAGTCGAGCGGGATGTTCGCGATCGCGGCCAGCGGTCCGGTGTTGATCTTGGCCTGGTCGGCGATGACGCCGACGAGCTCGACGGTGCCGATGATGAGGGCGACGGCGACCGAGATCGAGGTGATCGTGATGTTGTAGAAGACCTTGCGAACCGGGCGCGCGAAGGCCCAGCCGTAGGCCCCGTTCATGAGTACGCCGTCGACGGTGTCCATCAGACACATGCCGGCAGCGAACAGGATGGGCAGCACCAGGATCGCGTAGAACGGCAGGCTGAACGCGGCAGCTCCGCCGGCCATCACCAGCAGCCCCACCTCTGTTGCCGTGTCGAACCCGAGCCCGAACAGCACCCCGACCGGGTAGATGTGCCACGGCTTGCGGACCGACTTCGTCAGGCCTCCCAGGAAACGGTTCATGAAGCCGCGCTTGTTCAGCTGCTCCTCGAGCTGCGCCTCGTCGTAGCGGCCCGAGCGCATCTCCCTGGCGACCTTGATGATGCCGAGCAGGACCATCAGGTTGAGGATGCCGAGGATCCACAGGAAGACCCCGGAGACCGAGGCGCCGATGACACCGGTGACCGAGTGCAGGACGGAGCTGTCGTCCTCGACAGGCCCAGCCAAGGCCTTGACGCCGACCGAGAGCAGGAAGGCGAGGGCGAACACGATGGTGGAGTGGCCCAGAGAGAACCAGAACCCGACCGACAGTGGCTTGCGCGGGTTGTCGGGGTCGGCCATCAGCTTGCGGGTGGTGTTGTCGACCGCAGCGATGTGGTCCGCGTCGAACGCGTGCCGCAGCCCGAAGGTGTAGGCCAGGATGCCGACCCCGACTGTGAAGACGGGATGGTCACCGCCGATGCGGTAGTGCTCCGGGACCACGAAACCGAGCAGGATCCCGAATCCGACCACGTGCAGGAAGACGATGAACGCGGACATCCCACCGAGTGATCTCCAGTCCTCGCCGGTCAGGCTGCTGCGGAACTGGCTCAACGAGAACCCGTCCCCCGCAGGGGTCGCCGTGTGGCTCTCGTCGGTGGCCTCGACGCGGGTCTGCTGGGTCATCGGCGCTCCCTGTGGTTGTTGCAAGTGGTTCGCAACAACCACAGTAGACCCAAACTAGCCAGCTGCAAGCTGGCGTCTCACGAGTCACGGCGCCAAGCGGCTCATTCAGCCGGGAGGCGGTGAGGTGGGCGGAGTGAGCAGCCGCCGGCGTACTGCCCGTTCCAGCTGCTTGCGAGCCTGGCGCAGCGTCGGGCCGCCCGCCTCCGAGGGGTAGGGCGGCACGATGGCGACGCTGATCGCCACGAGGTCGGTGTAGGCGTCCTGCCTCATCCGCGTCACCAGACGTTGGGCCGCGCTCTGGCCCCTGGCCAGCAGCCCGGCGAGAGCGAAGGCGCCGAACCCGCCGGTCGCCAGGATCGGCGAGACCCAGCTGGTCCCCCTGAAACCGGTGACCACGAAGAATCCCGCCACCAAGCCCAGTGCGATCACCGCGAGAATCGCCTGGGGCAAGAACGTGCGTGCCGCCCGCACCAGGTAGCGCGTGCTGGTGAGCCGGGCGTAGGGCCGGATCAGGGTGGTGGGGTCCTGGCCCAGCATCAGGAGCTGGTACCACTGGCGCACCTGCTCATAGAGCAGCGCCCGCATCTGCGGGTCTCGCGACCAGGTCTCGTCGGCGGCGACGTCTCCCCACGCCTCGAGGCTCCCGGAGATCCCCGCTGCGGACAGCGGATGGATCGTGTCGGGTCCCAGCCGCCCGAGCATCCGGGTCAGCTCGTGGCGACGTTCCTCACCCAGCAGGAACACAGGGGAAACTGCGGTCACCTGCCCCTCGGAGGTCCAGGCCTCCTCGGGTCCCAGGCCCCAGTAGCACTC
This sequence comes from Marmoricola sp., assembly GCA_039926005.1. Lineage (GTDB taxonomy): Bacteria > Actinomycetota > Actinomycetes > Propionibacteriales > Nocardioidaceae > Marmoricola. The sequence goes on along the minus strand of JBDSXU010000276.1, from coordinate 5,433 downwards.
CGACACTCCCCGGCCGAGCAGATAGGCGTTCGCCAGGTGCTCGTCGCGTTGGTTCAGCTCGTCCTGGATGCGACCGTCCCAGTCGATGAAGCAGTTCGCGATGCGACGCCACCTGGGGCCGGCGTCCTTCTCGGCATCTTCGACCAGGGACGCGTCGCCCGCAGGAGTGAAGGGCGCGAGGACCTCGGTCAGCTCGGCCTCGAAGTCATCGGCCGCGTCGAGCTGGAGCTGTCGGGCCAGGGAGAACAGGACCCTGACCGCCTCTCTGCGCGACGCAGACCCGGTGCGTTGGGAGCGCAGTGGCAGCACATCACCGGGTGCCGGCGGCAGCGGTGCCGCTTTGGGGCGGGGTCCGTGTGGCCAGTTTCGGCCGCGCGCCTCGGCGACCGCCCAGCCCAACCGCAGGGCGGTCTCCACGTTGGCGGTCATGCGAGTCTCCCCCGGGCACTGGCGGCTCGCGGCCGCGACGAGTCCCGTCACGCTACCGCGACGATGCCATCACACCCCGGAGGCAAGCCGTGACAGAGTCACCAGCGAGACCTCGAGCAGCCGGCGCTGTTCGGGTAGCCGGTGTGACTCCCTCTCCGGCAGTTCGACCTGCACGTCCACGTCGGTCCCTCCGGTGCTCTCGCGGAGCTGCCAGCGAAAGACCAGGTCGGAGACCAGACACGAGATCGTGACCGTCCCCGGCGCCGGGGACGCCTCGAGCCGCTGGTCCATCGGGAAGTCCGGGTATCCCCGTGGCCACATCGTGTACTGCGAACCGGGACCGGTCCGGACGGTCTCGATACCCTCCCACCACTCGGGGAATCGGGAGGGATCATGGAGCAGCTTCCAGACCTCCTCGACAGTGCCGTCGGTGTGCATGGTCAGGGCGAAGTCGGGCATGGCACCTACCTGGGGGCGTCGGACAACAGGGTGTGGCGGGAAGTCTCGATCCTGGCGAGCTCGCGCTCCGGCTCGATCAGCCCGATGACCGGCGGACGCCCCAGGTCCACGAGGTTGGCCAGATATCCCTGCGCGGTCAGGGAGAGCCTCGACTCGAGGACCCGGTGCCAGGCGGCAGTGGCTTCGTCGAAGCGCGCCACGGCGGAACCCGGGTCGCCCTCCGCGGCGCAGATGAGGCCCTGGACGTAGGCAATCTGAGGAACCAGCGCCCATGGCTGGTCTGCCTGGCCCACCGGGGCGAGCACCGCGGCCCGGAGCCGGAGCCGTGCAGCTGCCGGGTCTCCTGCCCGGGCGAGTGCCTCGGCACATCGCAGCCCGGCCGTGGGTCGGCTCACGTGGGCGCCCTCAGAAAGGGCACGGTCGAGGAGCTCGGCAGCCTCCTCGTAGCGGCCGGCCGCGAGGGCCACGAGACCGAGGTCGTGCGCCGTGGTGGCGGCAAGACCGGGTAGGTCAAGACGCTCGGCGAGCCTCAGCTGGCGCTGGGCGGTCTGGGCCGCCTCCTCGTGGCGGCCCAGCCTGGCCAGCAGCTGGGCACGGGCCGCGAGGCTACTCATGAGAACCGATGGCAGTGCGGTGGTGGCCTCGACTGCCCGCTCGGTGAGCACCAACGCTCCTTCGTGGTCGCCGATGCACGTCGAGGCGCATGCAGCGTTCATGAGCACAGCGAAAGCGCGGTCCGGGAACCGGGCCGAGACCGCGTGCGGAGGAGCCTGAAGGGCCACCTCGACTGCCTCCGCAAACTGTCCCCGCCGGATCAGCCCCTGCATCCGGATCTCCACGATGTCGGAGACCTTTCGTGCGTCCGGAGTCGCGGGGAGCAGCGTTTCCGCTTGGCCGAGCAGCTCCTCGAACCGTCGGCCTTCACCCGCGACAGCGTCTCCCCAGGCAAGCCCGAGAAGTACGTCCGCGCGCAACGTCCGGTCGCTCTGCTCGGTGAGCAGGTCGTGAGCCACGGCGTAGGCACTCATCGACGCTGTCGGGTGGCACACCACCGACCTGAGCTGCCGTCCGCGCCGGCACCAGGCCGCCGCGAGCTCACCCTGGGGCAGGAGTGTCATGGCCTGGTCCCAGGCGTGTTCCATCTCGGCGTGCCGACCCGACCATGCGCACACCTCCTGGAGCTCGAGCCAGAGTGCCCCGTCCGAGGAGTCACTCGTGGCTCGCACGAGGAACTCGAAGGCCTCGTCCAGGGCACCAACTTCCCGAGCGTCCGCAGCTGCAGCCGCCCACAGCTGCGCCGCCTCGCGCTCACGACCAGCCGCTGCGAGATGGTGTGCCACGTCGGCGTGCTGCCCGGGATCGATGGCAGTGGCGACCCGGTCGTGCATGCGGGTGGGATTCGGGACCCCGGCGTACACGGCCTCGCGGAGCAGCTCGTGGCGGAAGCCGAGGGCGCCCCCACGACGGGCGAGCAGACCCTCAGCGGTGGCTGATTCCTCCAGGAGGTCGATCTCCTCCAACCCGAGTCGATCCAGCTCGGACGGGTTCAGTGGCCGACCGGCTACTGCGAGCAGCTGCACCAGCAGCGCTCCGGCGGCCGGCAGGCGGCTGCACGAGGCGCGCACCGCCGTGCGCAGGTTTGGCGGGGGTCCCCCGTCGCCCGCCGCCAGCGCCCGGCTCGACTCCACGGCCAACAACGGGTTCCCCTCGGCGGCGTCGACAACCTTCCGCATTGCTGCGGCGCCCAGGGGATGCACCGAAGCTGCCAGTGCCTCGACGGCACGGTCATCTAGGGGTGTCAGCGCGATCTCCACGACGGGTACGCCGCGAGCGGACAGGTCTGCCGTGAGCGCAGCCACGTCGGCGCTCCGGGCTCCGTCCCTCTGGGCGAGCACCAGGAGTGCGGGGAGCTGCGCGAGACGCCGCCCGACGTGCGTGGTCAGCCGCAAGCTGGCACGGTCCGTGCGGTGTGCGTCATCGAGCACGAGCATCGTCGGACGGCTCGAGCATGACCACTCGACCAGTCGCAGAACCGACTCGAAGACCCGCAGCCTCTCGAGCTCGGGAGCCGTCACCGATGCCGGCACGCCCGGGTGCCCGAGCCGTCCTCCCAGGTGCCCCGAAAGACGATTGAGTTCCCCGGGCCAGGTGGCGTGGGCCGGCACCGGCGGGACCGACGCGACCAGCCCGTCGCACAGTTCGAGCCAGGCTGCGAACGGGGTCTGACCCGCGACGTCCATACCCACTGCCGTGGTGACCAGCCCACCGGAGGTCTCGACGCGATGGGCGAGGTCGGCGATCAGGCTCGACTTCCCGATGCCGGCCTCGCCGGTGAGCACCACCACCTGTCCGGACCCGGCTGCGGCCGACTTCCACACCCTCGTCAGCTGGGCGACCTCGTCAGCCCTCCCGAACAGCTGCGGACGCGGACGGCGAACCTTGCCGGCCCTGACTTGAGCGTGCGCCGCCCGCGTTGACACCGACGGGCGGACACCCAGCTCGGACATCAGTCGCTCGGTGAACTCCCGTGAAGCCTGTACGGCACTCGCCCGATCACCCATGAGCACGAGCCGGTGCAGCAAGACCCGGTGGGCGCCCTCGTCGAGTGGGGAGCGACGACAGACTTCTCGGGACAGCCGCAGCGCCTCGGACAGCTCTCCTCGATGCTCCGCGAGGTCGGCCCGCTCGATCAGCCGCTCCCGGGCGGCGCGGCGATGATGCTCGCGCGCCGGCGTCACCCAGTCGTCCTCCACCCCGGGCAGCAGCAGCGCCTCGCCGTCGTAGGCCCCGTCATCGAAGGCGTCGACCCACACGTCGTCCACCACGAGGCCGACGCTTGACCGGCTGGCCTCGACGTACCTGCTCGCCGGACCCCAAGACTGGTGCAACGCCCACAGCGCTGTGCGCAGGTTGGCGCGCGCCCGGTCGGGTGGGACATCTGGCCACAACCCCGCCGCGACGTCGCCGCGGGGATGGGGTCCCGGATGGAGCGCCAACCATCCGACCAGGGCGCGAGCACGTTCGCTGGGGGGCATGGCAACCGCTGCGCCATCCACGTCAGCTTCCAGACGGCCCACGATCCGCAACCGAAGCACGGCCTCAGCCTAGTGCCTGTGACGGGCGCGTTGACGGTGCGTTGACGGTGGAACGACGGGCGGCAGTCAACGTTGGGGAAACGCCTCCCCGGAAGGAACAGTCAGATGACCACCACCCACCTCCACCCGCACACCCCGGGCAGCACCGCGTCCCCCACGCGCGACATCGACCCCGATCGCCTCGACGCCTTCCTCGGTCAGGTGATCGGTGATCTCGGCGCCACCGTCAGTGCTGCCTTGGTCGTCATCGGCGACCAACTCGGCCTCTATCGTGCCCTTCGCGGAGGCGAGCTGATAAGCACGGAGCAGTTGGCCGAGCGCACGGGCACCTCAGTTGTCTACCTGGCACCCTGGCTGGCCAACCAGGCGGCCGGCGGCTACGTCGGGTACGACGCCACGAGCGGCCTCTGGTCGATGACGCCGGAGCAGGAGGCTGTCCTCGCCGACCCCGACAGCCCAGCCTTCTTCACCGGCAGCATGCAGCTCGCCCTGGGAGTGCTGCGTGACACGCCGGCAATCCAGGAGCGCTTCTGCTCCGGCACCGGGTTCGGCTGGCACGAGCACGACCGCGGGCTCTTCGAGGGCACCGAACGCTTCTTCCGTCCCGGCTACGCCGCAAACCTGGTCGACAACTGGTTGCCCGCGCTGGACGGCGTCGTCCCCAGGCTCGAAGGGGGAGCTGACGTCGTGGACGTGGGCTGCGGACATGGCGCCTCGACCATCCTGATGGCGCAGAGGTTCCCGCAGTCACGGTTCGTCGGTCTCGACTACCACGAAGCCTCCATCGTCGTGGCACGTCGTCGTGCTGAGGAAGCCGGTGTGGCGGACCGGGTGGCCTTCGAGGTCGCGGATGCCGGGGACCTGCCTGCCGGCGGCGCTGCGCTGGTCACGATGTTCGACTGCCTGCACGACATGGGCGACCCCGACGCCGCGGCGCGCGCCGTGCGACGCAGCCTCGCAGGCGACGGGACGTTCATGCTCGTCGAGCCCATGGCAGGCGACCGGATCGAGGACAACCTGCACCCGCTCGGGCGGATCTTCTACGGCGCGTCTGCGCTCGTCTGCACACCGTCCTCACTCGCGCAACCCGGCCAACGTGCGCTCGGCGCGCAGGCAGGCCCCGCGGTGCTCACGTCCCTGCTCCACGAGGCGGGCTTCAGCAGCGTCCGGATCGCCACCACCTCGCCGGTGAACCTCGTCATCGAAGCCCGGCCCTGAGAAACACCGCCACACACGAGATCCAACCAATCAAAGGAGAAAGTCATGACCACGCACACCGCATCTCCCGTCACCACCCTCGCCGCAGCGATCGAGTCGCGCGACCCACGCGCGATCCTGCTGCACTATGCCGAGGACGCGACCCTCGTCGTGCTGGACCGCGACCACCCACCCGCGACCCCGCAGAAGATCATCGGACGAGCCGCCATCGGCGACTACTACCGGGAGGTCT
>JBDSXU010000275.1:0-2590 GCA_039926005.1 Marmoricola sp. | reverse complement strand
GGGCAGCGACCACGGCTACGACGTCGTGCGCCACGACCGGGTCGACCCGGCCCGCGGCGGCACCGAGGGACTCGCGGCGTTCTCGGCCGAGGCACGACGGCTCGGGCTCGGTGTTCTGGTCGACATCGTGCCCAACCACGTCGGCATCGCCACGCCCCGCGTCAACGCGGGCTGGTGGGACCTGCTCACGCACGGGCGCTCGTCCGACTACGCCACGGCCTTCGACGTCGACTGGGACGCCGGCGCCGGGCGGGTGCTGCTTCCGGTGCTCGGGGACGACGGCACCGCTGCGGTCGAGATCGATGCCGCTGAAGGCGTCGCGCGCAACCACGACCACGTCTTCCCCCTCGCGCCCGGGACGACCACCTTGGCCGAGCAGCACTACGAGCTCGTGCACTGGACGGTCGCTGACCACGGGCTGAACTACCGGCGCTTCTTCGCCGTCAACACCCTGGCCGCGGTGCGCGTCGAGGAGCGGTGGGTCTTCGACGAGACCCACGTCGAGATCAAGCGGTGGATCGACGAGGGTCTGGTCGACGGCCTGCGCGTCGACCACCCCGACGGGCTGCGCGATCCCCAGGGCTACCTGCGCGACCTGGCCGGTCTGACGGGAGACGCCTACGTGCTGGTCGAGAAGATCCTCGAGCCGGGTGAGGAGCTCTCCCATTCCTGGGCCACCTCCGGGACCACCGGGTACGACGTACTGGCCCTCCTCGACCGGGTCCTCACCGACCCCGCCGGCCAGGAACCGCTCGAAAGACTGGAGACCCGGCTGCGCGGCGCGCCGCTCGACTGGGAGCGAATGGTCCTTGAGCGCAAGCGGGCCGTCGCCGATGTCACCCTGCGCTCGGAGACCAACCGGATCGTCCGCGAGCTGCCCGACCTCCTCGCCTCCACGGACCAGCTCGAGGACGCGGTCGCCGAGCTGTTGGCCTGCTTCGCCGTCTACCGCTCCTACCTGCCCGAGGGGCACGACCACCTCGACGAGGCGTTCGCCCGGGCCCGCCTCACCCGTCCCGACCTGGAGCCCGTCCTTGCCGAGCTCGAGCCCGTGCTGGGTGACCCCGACCAGCCGGCAGCGCTGCGCTTCCAGCAGACGAGCGGGATGGTGATGGCCAAGGGCGTGGAGGACTGCGCGTTCTACCGCAGCTCGCGGCTCACCTCGCTCAACGAGGTCGGCGCCGACCCGAGCGTCTTCTCGCTCTCGCCCACGCAGTTCCACGAGGCGATGGCCACCCGTCAGCTCGAGTGGCCGCACGCGATGACCGCCCTCTCCACCCACGACACCAAGCGGGGTGAGGACGTCCGGGCCCGGATCACCGTGCTCGCCGAACTGCCGCAGGAGTGGGAGCAGGCCCTGGACGAACTGCTCGGACTGGTACCTCTGCCAGACGCCGGGTTCGGAGCCCTCCTGTGGCAGGCGATCCTCGGCGCCTGGCCCGCAACCGTGGCCGGCGAGCCGCCCGCCGACCTGCGTGCGCGGCTGCACGCGTACGCCGAGAAGGCCATGCGCGAGGCCGGCGACCGGACAACATGGACCGATCCCGACACCGCCTACGAGGACGCGGTGCACGCCGCTGTCGATGCCGTCTTCGACGACGGACGAACGCGCGCCGTGCTGACCGGTCTGGTGGAGCTGGTGGCTGCGCCCGGTTGGAGCAACGCACTTGCGGCCAAGCTGGTGGCGATCACCGCGCCGGGGAGCTGTGACGTCTATCAGGGCAGCGAGCTGTGGGAGCAGAGCCTGGTCGACCCGGACAACCGCAGGCCAGTCGACTTCGAAAGACGCCAGTTGCTGCTCGACACGGTTCGCAGGACTCCACCGGGCCGGCCGACGACCGCCGATGACGAGGGCGCGGCCAAGCTCTGGGTGACGCACACCGCACTGCGCCTGCGTCGCGACCTGCCCAAGCACTTCGAGAGCTACCAGCCGCTCGAGGCACACGGTGACGCCGACGCCCACGTGCTTGCGTTCGACCGTGGTGGAGTCATCGCCGTCGTCACCAGGCTGCCCGTCGGGCTGGCGCAGAAGGGCGGCTGGGGCGACACCGTCCTCGAGCTGCCGCCGGGTGCATGGCGCAACGTGCTGGGTGGCCGTGGTCTCGATCGTTGTTCGAACACCATGAGGGTGGCGGACCTGATGTCCGAGCTGCCCGTTGCCCTGCTGGTGAGGGAGAGCTGATGCGCGGCCGGTTCGACATCTGGGCGCCGAGGCCCGACCGGGTCCGGCTCAGTGTGGGCAGCGACGTCGTCCCCATGACTAAGGGCGAGGACGGCTGGTGGGCGCCGGACGGCCCGGTCCCGGAGGGCGAGGTCGACTACGGCTACCTCCTCGACGGCGGGGACAAGCCGCTGCCCGACCCGCGGTCACGCCGCCAGCCGGGCGGCGTACACGAACGCTCGCGCACCTTCGAGGCCGACGCCTACGCGTGGAGCGACGATCGCTGGACCGGGCTACAGCTCGCCGGCTCGGTGATCTACGAGCTCCACCTCGGCACGTTCACCCCCGAGGGCACCCTCGACTCGGCGATCACGAAGCTGGACCACCTCGTCGCGCTCGGTGTCGACCTCGTCGAACTGCTGCCCGTCA
>JBDSXU010000274.1:0-2155 GCA_039926005.1 Marmoricola sp. | reverse complement strand
CGGGTGTTTCGGCTGTTTCTCTGGAGGGTGTGAACAATGGTTTCTCGACTTGCGATCGTCAATCGAGGTGAGCCCGCGCTACGGCTCATCCGGGCAGTCCGGCAGCTGAACGAAGAGGGCCGCCATGACATCAGTGTGATCGCGTTGCACACCGAGGCCGAGCAGCGGGCGCTGTGGGTGCGAGCGGCTGATGAGGCGGTGTGTCTGCGGGACGACGTTTCATCGGCCAGCCCGTACCTCGATCACGCAGAGCTGGAGCGCGCGTTGCGGGTCAGCGGCGCCGACTCGGTGTGGGTCGGTTGGGGCTTCGTGGCAGAGGATCCTGCGTTCGCCGACCTGTGTGAGCGGTTGGGTCTGGTGTTCCTCGGTCCTTCCGCGCAGGCCATGCGACAACTCGGCGACAAGATCGAGGCAAAGCTCTTGGCCGAGAAGACCGGGGTCCCGGTCGCACCATGGAGTGGAGGTCCGGTGGGCGACCTCGAGGAGGCGGCCCGCCACGGGGAGTCGATCGGGTATCCGCTGATGATCAAGGCGCGCAGCGGCGGTGGTGGGCGAGGCATCCGGATGGTGCGGTCTGCCGACGAGCTGCAGGGAGCCTTCGAGCGCACGCAGGCCGAGGCCGAGTCGACGTTCGGTGATCCGGTCGTCTTCATGGAGAGCCTCGTGACGGGTGGTCGTCACATCGAGGTGCAGGTCATTGCAGATGCCCACGGAACGGTGTGGGCGCCGGGCGTCCGCGACTGTTCCATCCAGCGCCGCAACCAGAAGCTGATCGAGGAGTCCGGTTCCCCGGTGCTCACCGAGGAGCAGAAGTCGGAGCTCCGCCAGGTGTCGATCGCCCTGGTCGCGGCCGCCGGATATCGCGGCGCGGGCACGGTCGAGTACCTCTACCAACCGCAGGACAAGACGTTCGCCTTCATGGAGGTGAACACCAGGCTCCAGGTCGAGCACCCAGTCACGGAGGCCACGACCGGGCTCGACCTGGTCAAGGCCCAGATCCTCGTGGCCGAGGGGGAGAGGCTGGAGGGCGACGCACCTGAGGAGTCCGGACACGCCATCGAGGTCCGGCTGAACGCCGAGGATGCCGCGGAAGGCTTCGCGCCGGCGCCCGGCACCGTGACCATGGTGAACCTGCCCACCGGACCGGGGATCCGGGTCGACACCGGGATCGCGGCTGGTGAGGTGATCTCGCCCCAGTACGACTCGATGGTCGCCAAGGTGATCGCCTGGGGCCGTGATCGCCAGGAGTCGCTGGCGCGGCTGCGGTGCGCCCTGCGTGAGACGACCGTGCTCATCGAGGGCGGTACGACGACCAAGTCGTTCCTGCTCGACGTGCTCTCCCGGCCCGAAGTGGTCTCCGGGGAGGCCGACACCCAGTGGCTCGACCGGGTCGGCGCCGAGATGGCCGAGCAGCCGACGCAGCACGCCGGGATCGCTCTGCTCAGCGTTGCGATCAGCGTCTACGACCAAGAGGAGGCCCTCGAACGGGCGTCGTTCCTGGCCTCTGCCCGCGGCGGCCGGCCTCGTGCCACCCACGCCATCGGGCGCAGCATCGAGCTCGCCTACCAGGGCCGGCCCTACACGCTTGACGTGTCACAGATCGGGCCGCAGCGCTACCGGCTGGAGGTGGGGGACCAGGCCGCCATCGTGGACCTGGACCGGCTCAACGAATACCAGGCGAGGCTGGTCGTGGGCGGACGGCGCCATCAGGTGAGCATCGTGGCGGGGACGGGCAGCTATCTCGTCGAGGTGGACGGCTTCAGCCACCGCGTCATCCGCGACGAGGCCGGCATCATCCGGGCCCCTGCTCCGGCCGTCGTGGTCGCGGTTAGGGTCAAGCCGGGCGACGAGGTCGAGGCCGGTGCGACCGTGGCGGTCCTCGAGAGCATGAAGATGGAAACCGCTGTAAGAGCCCCGCAGGGTGGCGTCGTCCGCGAGGTCCTTGCAACCGTCAACTCGCAGGTCGATTCCGGGGCGCCACTCGTGCGCCTCGACCACGGCGACTTGGGAACCAAGGACTCGGACGCACCTTCGGTCTCGTTCGAGGAAGTCGTCGACCCGGAAGCCGACCAGGCACAGAGCAAGGCGCTCGTGCTGCTCGAGGACCTGAAAGCCCTTCTGACCGGGTACGACGTCACCGGCAAGCGTGGCCAGG
>JBDSXU010000273.1:0-2206 GCA_039926005.1 Marmoricola sp. | reverse complement strand
GCATGCCGGCGTACCCGTCGTGAACGCGCTCACCGACCAGTTCCACCCGTGCCAGGCCCTCGCCGACCTGCTCACCATCCGCGAGCACCGCGGCAAGCTGGCAGGACAGGCGCTCACGTTCGTCGGTGACCCTTCCTGCAACATGGGACACAGCTACCTGCTCGCCGGAGCCACCGCCGGGATGCACGTCCGGGTCAGCGGACCCGAGGCCTACGCGCCCGAAAAGGCCGTACTGGTCCGGGCGCAGGAGATCGCCGCGCGGACCGGCGGGTCCGCGGCGTACGTCGCCGACCCGATCGAGGCAGCCGCCGGCGCCGGCGTACTCGCCACCGACACCTGGGTCTCGATGGGACGCGAGGGCGAGGCGGCCGCGCGCGCCGAGGTCTTCGGCCCGTGGCAGCTCAACGACTCGCTCCTGGCGGCAGCCGACGACGCGATCGTGCTGCACTGCCTGCCGGCCCATCGCGGCAAGGAGATCACCGCAGAGGTCATCGACGGTCCGCGCAGCGTGGTCTGGGACGAGGCCGAGAACCGGCGGCACGTGCAGAAGGCCGTGATCGTCTGGCTGCTCGAGGGCATGGGTGCCGCATGACCGAGAACATCTCCGGGCACTCCCACTTCCCGGCCACCAAGAGCGCTCGCCAGCAGCGCATCATCGAGCTCCTCGAGACCGGTCAGGTGCGCTCGCAGACCGAGCTCGCCGACCGGCTGACCGCCGACGGACTCTCGGTCACACAGGCAACGCTCTCGCGTGACCTGGTCGAGCTGGACGCCGTCAAGATCCGCACAGCGAGCGGCGCACTGGTCTACGCCGTACCCGCGGAGGGTGGTGACCGCACGCCCACCGTGGGCCGTGAGTCCGCCGCCAGCGAGGCGCGCCTGTCCCGCCTGTGCGCCGAGCTGCTCGTCTCCGCGGACTCCTCGGCCAACCTCGTGGTCCTGCGCACCCCTCCAGGGGCCGCCAACTTCCTGGCCGCGGCCATGGACAAGGCCGAGCTCGGCGACGTGCTCGGCACCATCGCGGGCGACGACACCGTCCTGGTGATCGCGCGCGATCCGGTCGGGGGAGAGGCGCTCGAGCAGCGCTTCCTCGACCTTGCCAACGGGACGAGCCGAATCCTGCCGCCGAGCGGCCGCCCCGAATAGCAAATGCCTGACTTCCAACGGTGGTTGAGGAACGAGCGCCAGCGAGTGTCTCGAAACCACCACTCACGCGCACGAACTCGAGGAGCAACTCATGAGCAAGGTCCTGACCGCACTGCCCACCGGCGAGCGGGTCGGCATCGCCTTCTCCGGCGGGCTAGACACGTCGGTTGCGGTCGCCTGGATGCGCGACAAGGGCGCGATCCCGTGCACCTACACCGCCGACATCGGGCAGTATGACGAGCCCGACATCGACGGCGTACCCGACCGCGCACTGCTCTACGGTGCGGAGCTCTCCCGCTCCGTCGACTGCAAGACCGAGCTGGTCAACGAGGGCCTCGCCGCGATGGCGTGCGGGGCTTTCCACATCCGCTCGGGCGGCCGCACCTACTTCAACACCACGCCGTTGGGTCGTGCCGTGACCGGCACCCTCCTGGTGCGCGCGATGCACGCCGACGGCGTCGAGATCTGGGGTGACGGGTCGACCTTCAAGGGCAACGACATCGAGCGCTTCTACCGCTACGGCCTGCTCGCCAACCCGTCGCTGCGCATCTACAAACCGTGGCTCGACGCGGAGTTCGTCGCCGAGCTCGGCGGGCGCGCGGAGATGAGCCAGTGGCTGACCGAGCACGACCTGCCCTACCGCGACAGCAAGGAGAAGGCGTACTCCACCGACGCGAACATCTGGGGCGCCACCCACGAGGCCAAGATGCTGGAGCACCTCGACGTGTCCCTCGAGACCGTCGAGCCGATCATGGGCGTGACGTTCTGGGACCCAGCGGTCTCGATCGAGTCCGAGGATGTGAAGATCAGCTTCGAGTTCGGTCGCCCGGTCGCGGTGAACGGCAAGCGGTACGACGATCCGGTCGCTCTGGTCGACGAGCTGAACCTGATCGGCGGCCGCCACGGCATCGGCATGTCCGACCAGATCGAGAACCGCATCATCGAGGCCAAGTCGCGCGGCATCTACGAGGCGCCGGCCATGGCGCTGCTGTGGATCGCCTACGAGCGCCTGCTCAACGCCGTACACAACGAGGACACGATCGCGAACTATCACACCCAG
>JBDSXU010000272.1:0-6471 GCA_039926005.1 Marmoricola sp. | reverse complement strand
CGACACCGACCGTGTAGGTCATTGGTCCTCTTCCCAGTCCGCTCCGCTGTCGAGGTCGATCTTCTCCACCGACGAGGACCTCGGCTGCCCGGTCGTGTGGGTTGCCAGCAGACCGGCAACAGCGTGCGCCAGCGAGCTCGCGGCGAGCGTGAGGTGCGCCTTGACCTCGGGGCTGGTCTGCCGGACGGCATGGATGACGTGACAGACCGGGCAGTAACGGCAGTCCTCGCTCCCTGTTGCGATGTGCTCGCTGACGTCGCGGACCGCGTTCACGAACGAACCCGCTGCGCCTGAAGCACTGCCGGCGTAGTCAGTGCCCTGGTCCCGGGCCCACTCGGAGAGCGCTCCGAGCAACTTCGCCGCCTCGTCACCGACGCTGCCCACCGGCTCCCGGGCCCCTGGACCGGTGCGGGCACCCGGGTCGGGGCCGTTCGGGCCGTCGTCTGAGTCGTTCACGATTGCTCCTCCTGCTCAAACCGGAACCGTACCTGCAGCGACCCGTCCTCCACGCGAGCGGCAGCCACGGTGTGGCGCCGCAGCGCGGCCGGCAGGGTCAGCAGCCGACGGTAGGAACCGACGGTCACGACCAGCTCGTCCCCGTGGCGAGCCAGGTCGACGTCTTGCTTCTGTGCGAACGGCAGGGCGATGCGCAGCACTGCGCCGGTGCTGGTGCGGGTGATGGTCATCGGCCCGTCCCCGGTGGGGCTGGCCAGCGGGTCGTCACCGTCGTACACCGCCTCGGCCAGGCTCGCGAGGGCGTCGGTGCCCACCGGTTCGCCCGGACGGTAGTCGGAACGCCAGATCGGCAGCTCGGCGAAGGACTGCCTGACCTCGGCGAGCACGGCCCGCTGCGAGTCGACCCAGCCGTCGCGCCACGCATCGCCGCCGCCTTCGGGAAAGACCCGGTTGGCGATGACACCATCGACCCGGTAGCCGTAGAGGGAGAGCGTCGTCAACGAGCGGCGGGCCTCAGCCACCACGACCGACTCGGGGGTGAGCACCAGGCGCACGGTGGACTCCTTCTCGCTCAGGATCTGCTGCACCTCCTCGAGGTCGCGGTGCAGTCGCTCCACCGCGTCGAAGACGGAGTCCTCGGGCATCGGCACGCCGGCCGCCCGGGTGAGCACCGGTCTCAGTGCGCGGACCACCCGGCGCTGCACGCCGAAGACGCGGGTCATGTACCAGCCGAGTGCCTCGGGCAGGGCCAGCAGGCGCAGCGTCTCCGCGGTGGGGGCGCAGTCGACGATGATCACGTCCCAGGTGCCGCTCGTGGCGTGGTTGCGCAGCTCTAGGAGCGCGAAGACCTCCTCCGCGCCGGGGATGACGGTCAGCTCCTCGGCGGTGATCGGGTCCACGCCGGCCGCGTCGAGCACCGACATCAGATAGCCCTGGATCTCCCCCCAGGAGCGTTCGAACCGGCTCTGCGCGTCGACCTGGTGAACCCACAGGTTCGTGGTGATCTCGACAGGCTCGGGACCCACGACCAGCAGCCCGAAGGCGTCCCCGAGCGAGTGTGCGGCGTCGGTGGAGAGGACCAGGGTGCGGTGTCCGGCACGTGCCGCCAGTGCCGCGGTGCCGGCTGCGCTGGTGGTCTTGCCGACGCCGCCCTTACCTGTGAAAAGGACGATACGAACGGTCACGGACCGGCTCAGCCCAACGACTCGACGCGCTTCTTCAGGCCCTTCAGCGCGGTGTCGATGATGACCTTCTCGGCCTTGCGACGCAGCATCCCGATCATCGGAATGCTCAGTTCGACGGCCAGGCGATAGGTCACCTCCGTGCCGGAGCCGCTCGGACGCAGCTCGTAGGCACCCTGCATGTCTTTGAGCATCTTGCCCTCGACGAGGTTCCAGCGCACCGCCGAGTCCCCGTGCCAGTCATAGCCAAGGGTGTACGAGTCCTTGATCGGTGCCGCTTCGAGCTCGAAGTGCACCTTCTCGGCGTGCCCGTCCGGTCCAACCTCTGTGACCTCGGCCACCTTCATCCCCTGCGCCCACTCCGGGTAGGCCGCGAAGTCGGAGATGACCGCCATCACCTGCGCCGGGGTGGCGTCGATGACGATGCTGGACGTGGTCTGCTCGGCCATGTTTTCTGGGTCCTGACGTCGAAGTCTGCTGGTGAGGGCGGTCCGGCAGCGAGCCGCTCGGATGCCGGTCCGGCCGCTCAAGGTTATCGGACCCTGCTCTGTCCGGATCAAGCTGCTGGGTCTGGCAGACCAAGCGGAGCCGAGTACCGTGCAGATGCGATCAGCCCCCGTGTGGACCCGGGGTCAGTTCCCCCGAAGAGAGGTGCCTCGTGCGCGAGTACTCCACAGCCCAGCAGGTCACCGTCGCGTCGAGCGGGAACCTGACCGATGACGTGGTCACCAACGGCACCAGCCATGCCGACACCGTGGTCTTCTCACGCCGCGTCGAGCGGACGTGGACCGATGTCACCGCCGCAGCGTTCCTCGCCGAGGTGCGCGGGGTCGCCAAGGGGCTGATCGCTGCCGGCATCGAGGCCGGTGACCGGGTCGCGCTGATTTCTCGCACGCGTTACGAGTGGACGCTGCTCGACTACGCGATCTGGTTCGCCGGCGCAGCCACCGTGCCCGTCTACGAGACGTCCAGCGCCGACCAGGTGGAGTGGATCCTCACCGACTCCGGCGCCCGGGCGGTGTTCACCGAGACCCAGGAGCACAGCTCGCGCGTCAAGGGGTTTCGCGACGGCCTGCCCGAGCTCCACCATGTCTGGTCGATCGACGGCAACGGGCTCGGTGTCCTGCGCACCCTCGGCGAGGATGTGAGCGACGACGAGCTCGAGGCTCGGCGTACTCACAGCGGTCCGGAGGACCTGGCAACGCTGATCTACACGTCCGGTACGACGGGCCGGCCCAAGGGGTGCATGCTCACGCACGGCAACTTCATGTTCGAGCTGACCGTGACCATCGCGGAGCTCGGCGAGCTCTTCGACCCCCAGACGGAGGACGGGGAGACACGCCCCGCCGCCACGCTGCTGTTCCTGCCGCTGGCCCACGTGTTCGCCCGGATCATCCAGATCGGATGCGTCAAGGCGCGCGTGCGGATGGGTCACTCGGCCGACATCAAGCACCTTCTCGATGACTTCGCCGAGTTCCAGCCCACGTTCATCCTCGCGGTCCCCCGCGTCTTCGAGAAGGTGTTCAACACGGCGTCCCAGCGCGCCGTGGCCGACGGCAAGGGCAAGATCTTCGGTCGCGCCGCCGAGGTCGCGATCGCCTGGTCGCGCGGCCTCGAATCCGGGAAGACGAGCCTCGCCGTACGCGCCCAGCACCGCGTCTTCGACCGACTCGTCTACGCGAAGCTCCGGACCGCGCTCGGCGGTCACTGTGCCCACGCCATCTCGGGCGGGGCACCCCTCGGGGAACGGTTGGGCCACTTCTACCGGGGCATCGGTGTGAACGTCCTCGAGGGCTACGGGCTCACCGAGACCACCGCCGCGCTCACCGCCAACCTGCCCGACGCCCAGAAGGTCGGAAGCGTCGGTCGTCCCCTGCAGGGCACCAGCGTGCGGGTCGCCGACGACGGTGAGCTGCTGTTCCGCGGCGGTCAGGTCTTCACCGGCTACTGGCACAACGACGCGGCGACGGCCGAGGCCAAGGACGCGAACGGCTGGTTCCACACCGGCGACGTCGGTGAGATCGACGACGAGGGCTTCGTGCGGATCACGGGACGCAAGAAGGAGATCCTCGTCACCGCCGGCGGCAAGAACGTCGCACCCGCCGTGCTCGAGGACCGCATCCGCGCGCACTACCTCGTCGACCAGTGCATCGTGGTGGGCGACGGCCAGCCCTTCATCGCTGCGCTGGTCACGATCGATCCCGAGACCCTGCCGACGTGGGCCGAGCAGCACGACAGGTCCAGCAACGTCGCCGATCTTCTCGATGACCCCGAGCTACGTGCCGAGATCGAGGGCGCCATCGACGAGGCCAACAAGGCCGTGTCCAAGGCCGAGTCGATCCGCCGCTTCGCCATCTTGGACAGCGCCTGGACCGAGGAGGGCGGCCAGCTGACCCCCAGCCTCAAGCTCAAGCGCGGCGCGGTCATGAGCGAGCACAGGGACGACGTGGACGCGCTCTACGTGCGCTGAAGTCATTTTCGAGACCCGATCTCGAGAATTACGGCGCTGAGGCCGATCCAGTATCGGATTCTGCGTACAAAACGGACGCGGTACGGCAACCTGAGGGTGTCGTGAAACAGAAGTGGTCTCACGGTGCCAACGGGAGACGTGGTGGTGCAGCCGCTCTCCACCACGAACTAGGTAGGTCGAGCGTTCATGGATCGCAGAAAAGCCCTGCTCGCCGTCGCTGCAGTCATCGCTGCGCTGGGCACGTTGCTCGTGTTCCTCTACGTCCGGGGAGCGGACAACCGCGCCGGCGAACGCTACGGCGCGGTGCAGGTCCTGCGCGTCGTCAAGGAGATCCCGGCCGGTCAGACCATTGAGGCCGCGCAGGCCGCGGGCAAGATCGAGACCAGTTCGGTCTCCCAGAAGGATCTTCTGCCCGACGCTCTGACCGGCACCGAAGCGGTCGCCGGCAAGGTGGCCGTCACCGCTATCTACCCGGGTGAGCAGCTGATCAGCTCCAAGTTCGGCGCGACGGGCGTGGCGACGGGCCTGACGATCCCCAAGGGCAAGATCGCGATCTCGGTGAACCTGAGCGACCCGGCACGGGTGGCCGGCTTCGTCAACCCGGGCGACAAGGTGGCGATCTTCCTGAACGGCTCCAACGCTGGCGGCAGCTTCAGCCGACTGCTCCTTCCGAACGTGGAGGTCATCGGGGCCGGTACGACGACCGTGGTGGCCACCACCAAGACCGATGCCGCCGGTGCGAAGACGACCGACCAGCTGCCCAAGACCCTGCTCACCCTCTCGCTGTCGCAGAGCGAGGCCGAGCGCGTCCTGTTCGCCAACGGCAGCGGGGAGCTCGCGTTCGCACTGATGAACAAGGACTCCCAGGTCGCGGCATCCAAGGGCGTCAACCAGGCCAACCTGTTCCAGTAACCGCGGACGCCTGACCGCGCTCCAACGAACGCCCGTACCCAAGGAAGGAACACGATGGCGATCCTCGTCGAAGCTGACAGCACCACTGCCGGCGTACTGGTGACGACGCTCCCAGCCGGATCACCGGTGGTCTCCCGCCCCGACGACGTGGACGGGTTGCTGACCGGACGCGGCCACTCCGCCGTGGTGATCGGCCCGACGGTCGACATGGCCACCGCGACAGCGTTGGCCGAGCGTGTTCGCTCCGGCCACCCCGCCACGAGCGTGGTACTCATCCGGCACGACCTCGCACCCGAGGTCTTCGCCCAGGCCATGCAGGTCGGCATCGGTGCTGTGGTGGCCGCCGACGACCCGGGCGCCCTCAACATGGCGCTGAGCCGGGCCAAGGGCACCTGGGAGTCGATCCAAGGTCCGAGCGACCCCGGCGAGCGCGACGGTCGGGTGTTCACGGTCTTCTCACCCAAGGGCGGCGTCGGCAAGACCACGATGGCCGTCAACCTGAGCGTCGCGCTGGCCCGTACCCGGGCCGAGGTCTGCGTCGTGGACCTCGACCTCGCCTTCGGTGACGTCGCCATCACGATGCAGATCATCCCGGAGCACACGATCACCGAGGCCGCCGAGTCCGAGCAGGACCTGGACTACTCGTTGCTGCAGACCCTGTTGATCCGGCACGAGAGCGGGATCGCCATCCTGGCCGCTCCCACGCATCCCGAGGGCCGGGACCTCGTCACCGCCTCGCTCGCGCGACGAGTCATCCAGGTCCTTCGACGACACTTCGACTACGTGGTCATTGACACTCCTCCCGGCTTCGACGACCAGGTGCTCGGCGCCTTCGACGAGACCGACGAGTGCGTGATCGTGGCCACCCTCGACGTGCCGACCATCAAGAACACCAAGGTCGCGCTGGAGACCCTCGACCTGCTACGCCTGGTGCCCAGTGCGCGGCACCTGGTCCTCAACCGCGCCGACGACGAAGTCGGCCTCTCACTCGCCAACGTCGAGGAGATCCTGGGAATGCACGTCTCGGTCTCCCTGCCCAGCTCGACCGCTGTCGCCAGCGCGACCAACCACGGCCGACCCATCGTCCTCTCCAAGCCAGACCACCCCGTGTCGAAAGCCATCGAAGCATTCGCCCGGAAGCTGGCTGGTGAGGGCGTGAACGTGAAGAAGACCGCACCCGCCAAGCGTGGCCTGTTCGGGCGTCAGAAGAAGCAGTAGGAGAGCTATGAGCAGTCTCAGCGAACGCCTCGCGGCCATGAACCGCACCACTTTCCCTGTCGTCTCGGAACCTGATCACGCCGACTCGCCGGCCCCCAGCCCGAAGCGCCGCGCGGACGTCCCAATCGACGCCCCCCCGTCCACGGTTGCTGCAGCCGGGTCCCACACGCCTGCCGTGGGCTCGGAGTCTGCTCCGGGCGCCGTCGCCAGCGCAGGCAACTCCTAGACGACTGG
>JBDSXU010000271.1:0-2461 GCA_039926005.1 Marmoricola sp. | reverse complement strand
TCACGAACAGGCCGGCCATGGAGGCGATGACCGCACTCCCG
Organism: Marmoricola sp.; assembly: GCA_039926005.1. Lineage (GTDB taxonomy): Bacteria > Actinomycetota > Actinomycetes > Propionibacteriales > Nocardioidaceae > Marmoricola. Next base: position 2,420 of record JBDSXU010000271.1, on the reverse strand, counting down.
GACACGATGATCGAGTGGCCGGACGTCTGGGCGGCGATCTCCACGGCGTCGAGCGTGTTCCGGCCGGCAGCGCGTTCCTCGCGCTCTCGCTTCAGGTAGAACAACGAGTAGTCGACGCCCACGGCCATCCCGATCAGCACGATCATGCTGCTGACCGTGCCTTCGGCGTGGACCAGGTGGGACAGCGGCGCAATGAGCCCGATGGTGGCAGCCACGCTGGTGGCCGCGAGGAGCACCGGGATGCCCGCGGCGATCAGTGCTCCGAACGCCAGCAGCATCAGCACCAGCGTGACCGGGAGGCTGATCCCCTCTGCGGACGAGAGGTCCTCGCCCACCCGTTCGTCTATGCCCGCGTCGATCGAGAGGTCACCGGCTTCGCGGATCTGCAAGGTGGGGTGGTCCGCCTGGACCCGGCTGGTGACCTTCTGGAGCGGGGTGGCGTCCTCCCGGTCCTTGGCGAGCTGTGCAGCGATCAGCAGGGCCGACCGGTCGGGGTTCCACTGCGGCTCGGAGACCTTCTCGACGCCCTTGACCTCCAGCATCCCGGCGCGGATCTCCGCCGCGGCCGAGGTCGCGGCGGCCCGGTCGAGCGGGGCATCACCACGAGGGTTGATCAGGACGTTCTCGGTCGTGGCCGAGGCGAGACCGGCCCGGTCCACCATCGCGGAGGCCCGGCCCGACTCCCCCAGTCGGTAGTCCGCGTCCGTGGTGTCCACGGTGGGCACGGCCACCGCGAACCCGACCGCGATGGCGACGAAGGCGAGCCATCCGAGGATCGCCCGCCACGGATGGGTGGCGCTCCAGCGTGCGGCACGCAGGGGGATCGCGGCGAGGAGGTTGCGGCGGGTGCTCGTGGACATGACGTCTCCTGGAGGGGGATTGATCTGGTCTCCTCCAATCCTCATGAGCGCGGGCGTCCGCGTCGGTGGCGTGCGCACCCCGATCGGGGTGGTGCCAGCACCACCGCCAGCGGGCCGGAAATCGGAAAGGATGGGGTCATGAGCACCGTGCCGCCTCCCCCGGGCCGGCTGCGGATGACGGCGTACGCCGGAGCGCAGCTGCTGCTCGTCATCCCCGCTCTGCTCCTATTCGTCCTCACGGTCGTTGGCGGAGCGCTCTCGCTCCTCGTCGTCGGCATCCCGGTGCTGCTGCTGACGATCCCGGCCGTCCACTGGATGGCCGAGCGGCACCGGTACATGGCCGGACGCATCCTAGGCACTCCCCTGCCGGCGCAGTACCGTCCGGCTCGGCCCGGAGGACCCATTCCTCGACTGGTCGGCTGGGCGTCCGACCCGATGACGTGGCGCGACCTCGCCTGGCTGCTCGCCGCCTGCACGGTGGGCTTCGCCCTGGCCCTGGTCTCGGTGCTGCTGTTCGTGCTCGTGATCACCGGTGCCCTGTGGTGGTTCGGGATCGAGCCGATCATGCGCGCCCGTTCCGCAATGGATCGCTGGTTCCTCACCCACGGACACACCGAGTCACTGGAGCAGCGGGTCCAGGTGCTCACCGAGACGCGGGCCGAGACCCTGGACCACTCGGCCGCCGAGCTCCGCCGTCTCGAGCGCGACCTGCACGATGGCGCGCAGGCCAGGCTCGTTGCCCTGTCGATGAGCCTCGGGCTCGCAGACTCCCTCTTCACGACCGACCCCGAGGGTGCCCGGCGGCTGGTCAGCGACGCCCGGGTCACCACCTCGGCCGCGCTCGGGGACCTTCGCTCGGTCGTGCGCGGCATCCACCCAACGGTGCTCGCCGACCGTGGACTGGGCGGCGCGGTCGAGTCGCTCGCCCTGGACATGGCCGTTCCGGTCGAGGTCACCGCCCGGCTGGCTCGACGGCCGCCTGCCCCGGTCGAGTCCGCGGTCTACTTCGCGATCGCCGAGTGCCTGGCCAACATCGGCAAGCACTCCGGTTCCACGCAGGCATGGGTCACGCTCTCCTACGAAGAGGGCACGCTGAGCACGGTCGTGGGCGACGACGGGCGTGGTGGTGCCGACCCGGCGGCAGGAACCGGCATGCTGGGCGTGATGCGGCGGCTGGCGGCGTTCGACGGCACGATGAAGGTGTCGAGCCCGCTGGGCGGCCCGACCCTGGTCAGCCTGGAGGTTCCGTGCGACTTGTCCTCGCCGAAGACCACGCCCTCCTCCGAGCCGGCCTGATACAGCTCCTCGAGCACAGCGGGTTCACCGTCCTGCACGCCGTCGACAACGCCGCGGACCTGGCGACCGCCCTGCTGGACCCCGACGCCGAAGCCGCCGTTGTCGACGTGCGCCTTCCTCCGACGCACACCGACGAAGGCCTCGCCGCGGCGATCGCGGTGCGGGCCGCGCGACCGCGTTTCCCGGTCATGGTGCTCTCGCAGTACGTCGAACGCCTCTATGCGCGCGAGCTGCTGGCCAGCGGCGAGGGAGCGGTCGGTTACC
>JBDSXU010000270.1:0-3342 GCA_039926005.1 Marmoricola sp. | reverse complement strand
CTGCTGCATCCGCGCGACGCCCTCCTGGGACTCCGCGTTGTAGTCGTCCAGGATCTTCACGCCGATCGTGTCCGAGGTGGCCTGGATGAACTGGAGGGTGCCCTCCTGGGGAATCCTGTTGCGGGTGATCTTGATCGGGCCGCCGGCGCCTCGGTAGTCGTTGGCGCCGTCCTCGAAGTCCTCCATCCGCTTGTACGCGGTATTGACCGAGTCGGCATCCCACCCGGTGTTGCCTTCCGCAGCCCAGGAGTCGTAGTTGGCGCGGTTGCCGCGCACGTAGACCATGCCGTTGATCGAGCTGGAGCCGCCGACGACCTTGCCGCGAGGAACTGGCATCTTGCGGTCCAGGAGGTGCTTCTGCGGCGTCGAGTAGAAGCCCCAGTCGACCTTCGCCTTGATCTCGGGGACCGAGTGCATCGGGCCGATCATGCCGGGCTTCTTGACCAGGAACTGCTCATCGCTCTTGCCCGCCTCGAGCACGATCACACTCGCACCCGACTGCGCCAGCCGACCCGCGACCGCCGCCCCCGAGCTCCCGGAGCCCACCACCACGTAGTCGGCCTCGTTCTTGTAGGGCGCCTGCTTCTTGGCCATTCTCAACCTCGTCCTTCGACCCGTCGGGGCATGCGGATGCGGATGTGCCGTGCAGCATAACTATAACCTGTTCTAGTTTGTGCGACTAGGAGACCTACGGGCCAAGATGGGTCCATGGAACTGCTCTCGATCCAGTCCTCGGTCGCCTTCGGCCATGTCGGAAACAGCGCCGCGATCTTCCCGCTGCAACGGCTCGGCATCGAGGCGTGGGCGGTGAACACCGTGCACTTCTCCAACCACACCGGGTACGGCGAGTGGCGCGGACCGCTGCTCTCGGCCGACGAACTGCGCGGGGTGATCCAGGGAGTCGACGAGCGTGGGGCGCTGGCCCGCCTGTCCGCCGTGCTCAGTGGCTACCAGGGAGCCGAGGAGGTCGGCGCGGTCGTCCTCGAGACGGTCGCCCGGGTCAAGGGGCTCAACCAGTCGGCGATCTACTGCTGCGACCCGGTGATGGGCGACGTCGGTCGCGGGATGTTCGTGCGGCCGGGGATCCCCGAGTTCATGCGCGACCAGGTCGTCCCGGCTGCTGACGTGATCACGCCCAACCATTTCGAGCTCGACTTCCTCACGGGGCGCGAGACGCGCACCGTGTCCGACGTACTCGACGCGGTCGACGCCGTTCGCGCCGGTGGCCCCTCGACGGTGCTCGTCACCAGCGTGCTGACCGACGAGACCCCCGAGGACTCGGTCGATGTCATCGCGGTCTCCGAGGAGGGCGCCTGGTCATGCCGTACGCCGCTCCTGCCGATCACGCCCAACGGCTGCGGCGACGTGACCGCTGCGGTCTTCCTGGCCCATCTGCTCCGCACCGGTTCGGCCGCGACCGCGCTTCAGCAGGTCACGTCGACCGTCTTCGGCATCCTGGAGAGGACGATCGAGGCCGGGACGCGGGAGATCCAGCTGATCGCCGCCCAGGACGTCATCGCCGACCCGCCGGAGAGGTTCGCGCCAACCCGGCTGCGGTGAGCGGTCGGTTCCTCCGGCAACCGGACCCTCAGTCCACATCGGAGCCCATCCGGGCATCCCAGATCGCCATTCAGGCATCCTTTCAGGGCCAGAGTTCCGTATTGATCGTTCATTTGCGCTTGATTCACTCATTCCCCCCAGTGACCCGGGCACCGATCGGGCAGTAATCGATGCCCATTCGGGCTGATGTCTGAGGCAGTTCGGGTGCAGACTGAGCGAAGTGACGCAGGTCACGCTCGAGATTTCCGGGCACTCAGAGGGGGCATCTGCAATGGAGGCTGACGAGCGGCAGAGGCAGATCCTGGCTCGTGCCCGCAACGACGGCCGGGTCGAGGTCACCTCCCTCGCCGACGACCTGAAGGTCGCCCCGGAGACCGTCCGCCGAGACCTCCGCCAGCTCGTCGAGCGCGGGATGCTCCAGCGCGTGCACGGCGGCGCCCACCCCGTTGAGGGCGTGGGCTACGAGAGCAACGTGACCCACCGCGCGAGCTCGATGATTGCCGAGAAGCGCCGGATCGCGGCCGCGGCCGCCGCGCGGCTCGAGGGTGCGGAGTCGGTCTACATCGACGAGGGCGTCACGCCGCAGCTCGTCGCCGAGGCCATCTCGGCCACCCTGCGCCCGGGAAGCAAGCTCACCGTGGTCACGTCGTCCCTGCTGGCCGCGGGAGTCCTCGCGAACGACCCTGACGTCACAGTCGTGCTGCTCGGTGGCCGGCTGCGCGGACTCACGATGGCGACCGTCGACCACTGGGCGACCCGGATGCTCAAGGAACTGGTCATCGACCTGGCCTTCGTCGGGGCCAACGGGATCTCCCGTGAACACGGCCTGACGACGCCCGACCCTGCCGTGGCGGCGGTCAAGGCGCAGGTCATCGCGAGCTCGCGTCGACGGATCTTCGTCGGCGTGCACACCAAGTTCGGCGTCTCCAGCTTCTGCCGGTTCGCCGATCTGCCCGACTTCGAGGCGCTGGTCACCGACACCGGGGTCAGCGCCGCGGACGCACACCGCTACAGCGTCCTAGGACCACACGTGATCAGGACCTAGCGCCCGACCGGCAGGCGCGCCACACAGCAGCACCCAGTCACTCAGCGACACCCAACACCGAAATGTGGAGGTACACCGTGACCAGCAGGTCAAAGGCAGCCAAGATCACCGTGGCGTTCGCGGCCGTCACCAGCCTCGCGCTCAGCGGGTGCGGGGCGGGCGGCGGCGGAAGCGCCAGCGACACCAAGTCGATCAACGTACTGATGGTCGGCAACCCGCAGATGGCGGACATCCGGAAGCTGACCAAGGACAGTTTCACGAAGGACACCGGGATCAAGGTGAACTACACGATCCTTCCGGAGAACGAACTGCGGGACAAGGTCACGCAGGACGTCGCGACCAAGGCCGGTCAGTACGACGTCGCCACGATCGGCGCCTACGAGGTGCCCATCTGGTCCAAGAACGGCTGGCTCACCGACCTCGGCCCCTATGCCGACAAGGACACCAAGTTCGACAAGGCCGACCTGATCAAGGCCCACGGGGAGCCCGGAGCGGCGCAGGCCGGCTTCACCGAGTGCCTCAACGCGATGAGCCAGAACAAGGTCGCCATGTGGTACGACGCCACCTCGGCCGCCGGCTCCCTGGAGGACCCGAAGGTGAGCAAGGTCGCCGGCAAGGTCGGCTACGCGTTCGCACCGACGAAGGTGACCGACTCCTCCGGCTGGCTCTGGGCCTGGGCGTGGGCAATGCCGAAGACGACCAAGAAGGCCGACTCCGCTGCCAAGTTCATGCTGTGG
>JBDSXU010000269.1:0-2649 GCA_039926005.1 Marmoricola sp. | reverse complement strand
ATGAGCAAAGTCCTGTCCGCCGTCGCCTGGCCCTATGCCAACGGCCCGCGCCACATCGGCCACGTGGCCGGTTTCGGTGTGCCCTCCGACGTCTTCAGCCGCTACATGCGGATGGCAGGTCACGACGTGCTGATGGTCTCCGGCACCGACGAGCACGGCACTCCGATCCTGATCGCGGCCGACGAGGCGGGCGTGAGCCCGCAGGAGCTTGCGGACCAGAACCACCGGGTGATCGCCGAGGACCTGGCTGCCCTGGGCATCTCCTACGACCTCTACACCCGTACGACGACGCGCAACCACACGACCGTGGTGCAGGAGCTCTTCACGGGGGTCTACGCCAACGGATACTTCATCGAGAAGACCACCCACGGAGCGATCAGCCCGTCCACGGGCCGAACGCTGCCCGACCGCTACATCGAGGGCACCTGCCCGATCTGTGCCTACCCGAACGCGCGCGGCGACCAGTGCGACAACTGCGGCAACCAGCTCGACCCGGCCGACCTGTTGAACCCACGCTCCCGGATCAACGGCGAGGTGCCGGAGTTCGTCGAGACGCAGCACTTCTTCCTCGACCTGCCTGCCCTGGCCGAGGCGCTCAAGGAGTGGCTCGACGAGCGAGAGTCCAGTGGGACGTGGCGGCCAAACGTGATCCGCTTCAGCCAGAACATCCTCGCCGACATCCGTCCCCGCGCGATGACCCGCGACATCGACTGGGGGATCCCGGTGCCGCTCGAGGGTTGGGCCGACGACCCGACCAAGCGGCTCTACGTGTGGTTCGACGCGGTGATCGGCTACCTCTCGGCCAGCGTCGAGTGGGCCCGACGTGGAGATGACCCGGAGGCCTGGCGCGAGTGGTGGAACCCCGAGTCGAATGGAGGGGAGGAGGCCCTCTCGTACTACTTCATGGGCAAGGACAACATCACCTTCCACAGCCAGATCTGGCCGGCCGAGCTGCTGGCCTACTCCGGGAAGGGTGACAAGGGTGGCAAGCCCGGTCAGTACGGCGAGCTGAACCTACCGACCGAGGTGGTGTCCTCGGAGTTCCTGACCATGGAGGGCAAGAAGTTCTCCTCCTCGCAGCGAGTGGTCATCTACGTCCGCGACCTGCTCAGCCGCTACCAGCCGGACGCGTTCCGCTACTTCGTCGCGGCGGCCGGCCCGGAGAACCAGGACTCCGACTTCACCTGGGCCGAGTTCGTACGCCGAACCAACGACGAGCTCGTCGCCGGCTGGGGCAACCTGGTCAACCGCACCGCGAACATGATCGCCAGGAGCTTCGGTGAGATCCCGCCCCTCGGGGAGCCGAACGAGGCCGACCAGGCGCTGCTCGACCACGTCGAGGCAGCCTTCGGCACCGTGGGCGACCTGATCGCGCGGCACCGACAGAAGCAGGCGATCGGCGAGGCCATGCGCGCGGTCTCGGAGGTGAACAAGTACGTCTCCGACTCCGAGCCCTGGAAGCTGAAGGGGGACGACGAACGTGAGCGCCTCGGCACGATTCTGCATGTGGTCGCCCAGTGTGTCGCCGACCTGAACACGATCCTCTCGCCGTTCCTCCCGTTCTCGGCCAACGCCGTGGACATCGTCCTCGGGGGCGCCGGTGACGTGCAGCCGATGCCGAGAATGCAGGAGGCGGACGACCTCGACGGGGGAGCTGGCTACCCGATCCTGACCGGTGACTACACCACCGCAGCCCGCTGGGAACCGAAGGCCATCGTGCCGGGCACGCCGATCACCAAGCCGACGCCGGTCTTCACCAAGCTCGACCCGTCTGTGGTCGACGAGGAACTGGCGCGGCTCGCCTCGCCTGCGGGCCCCCCGACCAGTCACCCGGCAGGATGAGCGTATGACGGCTCCGATGTACCTTCCCCAGTTCTTCGTCAAGCAGAAGCTGACGATGATGGTCAACCGCTACGAGATCAACGAGGCCGACGCGGACGGCTCGGTCGGGCGGCTGATGGCGGTGGCCCAGCAGAAACGGATGGCGTTCAAGGAACAGGTGACCTTCTACCGCGACGACAAGCGCACCGAACCGGTGTTCTCGTTCCAGGCACGGCAGGTGCTGGACCTCGGCGCCGGCTACGACGTGCGTGACGCCGCTGGCTCCCCGCTCGGGGTCTTCCGCAAGGACTTCGGGCAGAGCCTCATCCGATCGACGTTCCACCTGAGCGCCCCGGACCTCGAGGCCACCGGCCAGGAGCGCAACCAGGTCGTGGCCATCCTGCGGCGGTTCATCGAGTTCCCGTTCGCCTTCCACTTCGACTTCAAGGACCAGACGACCGGGGCGGTGGTGATGAGCTCCGAGCGGCAGATGTCCCTACGCGACCGTTACACGGTGACGGTGCCTGACCCGCGCCTGGACTTCCGGCTGGCGGCCTCGATGGCGGTCGGGCTCGACGCCCTCCTGGCGCGCTGACTCCGCCACGGTGAGCTTTGTCGAGGTTCTCGACCAGGTCCGGGAGAGCGCGTTCGGGACCCAGCCGCCGGCTTCGACGGCGGTGGTCGTCGGGACCGGACTCCTTGCGCTGCTGCTGATGACGCCCCGGGCATGGGCGCGGACACGCCACCTGGTCACCATTGCCCACGAGGGGGCCCACGGGGCCGTGGCGTTGCTCAGCGGTCGCAAGCTCGCAGGGATCAGGCTGCACT
>JBDSXU010000268.1:0-4749 GCA_039926005.1 Marmoricola sp. | reverse complement strand
ACGTGATGATGCCCGGTATGAGCGGTCTGGACGCCGCCCGCGCGCTGCGCAAGGACTCCGACATGGACGGGCTGCCGATCATCATGCTGACCGCCCGTGCGCAGGAGTCCGACATCGAGCAGGGCTTCGAGGCCGGAGCGGACGACTACATCGTCAAGCCGTTCAGTCCCCGAGAGCTGGCCTCCCGGGTCTCCGCCGTACTCGCTCGGACCCGCTAGCCACAGCCGGAGGCTCCTCCACCTACGACGCCGGGCGACCCGCCCAGGGCGTGGGAACACGCAGTCCTGCTCCGCTGTTGTGAGGACTGTGCGCCGATTGGCTCCTGCGAGGGCCTCGGTGGCACACTTGGACGCTGGCTCCGGTTCACGCACCTCATCGAGGGCGACCCGGCGGCTGTTAACCCCGAGAGGAAACCATGAAGAAGGACATCCACCCCGCGTACGTGACGACCGAGGTCACCTGCACCTGCGGCAACAAGTTCACCACCCGCAGCACCTCCACCAGCGGCTCCATCCGCTCCGAGGTCTGCTCCAACTGTCACCCCTTCTACACCGGCAAGCAGAAGATCCTCGACACCGGTGGCCGCGTGGCCCGCTTCGAGGCCCGCTACGCGAAGAAGGCTGCCGCCGAGAAGAAGTAGCTCCAGGGCTGCAGGGGAAACCGTCACCCACCCAGGAGCCCCCATGTTCGAAGCCGTCTCGCAGCTTGCTTCCGAGCATGCCGAGCTCGAGGTCAAGTTGGCTGACCCCGCGGTCCACTCCGACCAGTCGCTCGCCCGCAAGCTCGGTCAGCGGTACGCCGAGCTGACGGCCGTTCTCCGCACGCACGCAGAGTGGGTCCAGCTCGGCGAGGACCTCGAGGCGGCTCGCGAGCTCGGTAGCGAGGACGAGGCGTTCGCGATCGAGGCCGAGGAGCTGGCTCGCGCGCGCTCGGCCGCCGAGGAGCGGCTGCGGCACCAGCTGATCCCGCGCGACGCCTCCGATGGCAAGGACGTGCTGCTGGAGGTCAAGTCCGGCGAGGGGGGCGAGGAGTCGGCGCTGTTCGCCGGCGACCTGCTCCGCATGTACACGCGGTACGCCGAACGCCACGGCTGGTCCACCGAGGTGCTCGACGCCAACGAGTCCGACCTCGGCGGCTACAAGTCGGTCACCGTCGCCGTGAAGGCGAAGGGGATCCCCGAACCCGGCGAGGCACCGTTCGCCCTCCTCAAGTTCGAGGGCGGCGTGCACCGGGTCCAGCGGGTGCCTGTGACCGAGAGCCAGGGCCGGGTGCATACCAGCGCTGCCGGCGTACTCGTGGTCCCGGAGGCCGAGCCGGTCGAGGTGCAGATCGAGGACAAGGACCTGCGCGTCGACGTGTTCCGATCGAGCGGACCCGGTGGACAGAGCGTCAACACCACCGACTCCGCCGTACGCATCACCCACGTGCCGACCGGGATCGTGGCCAGCTGCCAGAACGAGAAGTCGCAGCTGCAGAACCGCGAGCAGGCGATGCGCATCCTGCGAGCGCGACTGCTCGCGGTGGCCGAGGACGCGGCCGATGCCGAGGCCAGCGACGCGCGCCGATCACAGGTGCGCACCGTCGACCGCTCCGAACGGATCCGCACCTACAACTACGCGGAGAACCGGATCTCCGACCACCGCACCGGCTACAAGTCCTATGACCTCGACCGGGTGCTCGACGGCGACCTCGAAGCCGTCATCGCCTCCTGCGTCGAGGCCGACATGACGGCCCGACTCGACCTGCTGACCGAGTGAGCAGCCCGATGGTCGGCGCTCGCGCGCTCCTGCGCGCCGCCGCCTCCAGGCTCTCCGAGGCCGGTGTCGCCAGTGCGGAGTACGACGCCGCAGAGTTGCTCGCGCACGTCCTGGGGACGACCCGGAGCCAGCTCCCCCTGGTCGACTCGGTCGGCGAGGATCGGGCGGCGACATACGACGCCCTCGTCGCCCGACGGGTGGCCCGTGAGCCCCTCCAGCACCTGACCGGCTCGACGGCGTTCCGTCATGTGGAGCTGTTGGTCGGACCCGGTGTCTTCGTCCCGCGCCCGGAGACCGAGCTCCTTGCCGGTTGGGCCGTCGACCGTGCGCGCGAGGCCGGTGAGAACCCGGTCGTGGTCGACCTCTGCTGCGGCTCGGGGGCGATCGCCCTGAGCGTGGCCGACGAGGTGCCGACAGCTGAGGTGCACGCGGTCGAGCTCGACCCGGCCGCGCACGCGTGGGCGGAGCGCAACCTTGGCGCTACCGGCGTCGACCTGTGTCTGGGCGACATGGCCGACGCCCTTCCCGAGCTGGACGGGACCGTCGACGTGGTGGCCTGCAACCCGCCGTACATCCCCCTGGAGGCGTGGGCGAGCGTCGCCCCGGAGGTCCGCGACCACGACCCTGGTCTCGCACTCTGGTCCGGTGACGACGGCCTCGACGCCATGCGCGTCCTCGAGTCGACAGCCGCCCGGTTGCTGCGCCCGGGAGGCTGGGTCGGCGCCGAGCACGCCGATGCGCAGGGTGAGTCGGCTGCCCGGGTGTTCCTGGCCGGCGACCGTTGGACCGAGGTGCGCGACCATCGCGACCTGGCAGGTCGTGCGCGCTATGTGACGGCCCGACTGGCACGATGACCTCGTGAACCACACCCCACGCAATCGCGCAGGTGGCTCGCTGCGCTCGCAGCGGCACGATTCCGCGGGGACCCCGAAATGAGCACCCGCTACGACCTCTCCGATCCCGAGGGCCGCGAAGAGGGAGTGTCTGCCGCGGTGGCCGCCGTACGCCGTGGCCAGCTCGTCGTGCTGCCCACCGACACCGTCTACGGGGTGGGGGCCGATGCCTTCGATGCTGATGCCGTCCAGCGCCTTCTCGACGCCAAGGGCCGTGGGCGAGACATGCCACCGCCGGTGCTGATCTCGGCAGTCACCACGCTCGGGGCGCTCGCCATCGACCTGCCCGGCTGGGTCAACGGGCTCACCGAGCACTACTGGCCAGGTCCGCTGACGATCGTGTGTCGTCAACAGCCCTCCCTGCGGTGGGACCTCGGCGATGCCCGCGGCACGGTCGCCGTCCGGATGCCGCACGACGAGACGACCCTCGACCTCCTCGGCCGCACCGGCCCGCTCGCGGTCTCCTCGGCCAACTCGAGCGGCCAGCCGGCCGCCACCGACGCGGACGCGGCCGACGAGATGCTGGGGTGGGCGGTCGAGGTGATCCTGGACGGCGGACCGAGCTCGGGGACCGCCGCGTCGACGATCCTCGACTGCACCGGCATGCGGCCACGGATCCTGCGCGAAGGAGCGGTCAGCGCAGCCGAGCTGGCGCCGGTGCTCGAGGCACTCGGGACCGAGCTGGAGGTCGGACCGGACAGTGCGTGAGTACCTGCTCGTGTTCCTCCTCGCCGGAGTGGCCAGCTATCTGCTGTGTGTCTTCGCCCGCGAGCTCGCGATCAGGTCCGGTGCGGTGGCGAGAGTGCGCGACCGCGACGTGCACGCCACCCCGATTCCCTACTTCGGTGGGGTGGCCATGCTTGGCGGTCTGGGAGCCGGACTGCTCGTCGCCCGGAAGCTCCCCTTCCTGAGCACCTCGCAGCCCGCGGTGTTCCACGACTCCAGGATCGTGCTCATCGCCGGGGTGATGATCTGCGCCGTCGGCGTGATCGACGATCTGATCGAGCTCGACGCCCTGACCAAGCTCGGTGGCCAGATCGTCGCCGCCGGCTTCATGGTGCTCAACGGCGTCCAGCTGTACTCCCTCAACCTCCCCGGCGTCGGGCAGTTCTCCCTCGACCCCACCCAGGGGGTGTTGCTCGCGATGCTGTTGGTGGTCGGCACCATGAACGCCGTGAACTTCGTCGACGGCCTCGACGGGCTGGCCGGGGGAGTGGTGCTGATCGGCGCGATCGCGTTCTTCGTCTTCTCCTACAAGCTCGCCGACGCCAACGGCGAGACGCTCGCGATCACGGCAGCCATGTTGTGCGCCGCGATGGGCGGGGCGTGCGCCGGGTTCCTGCCGCACAACTTCTTCCCGGCCCGCATCTTCATGGGCGACTCCGGTTCGATGCTGCTCGGTCTCGTGCTCTCCGGATCGGCGCTCACCCTCACCGGCCAGTTCGCGACCGTCTCGGTCAAGAGCGGGAGCGCCGGCGATGGTTCCCTGCCGATCCTGCTGCCGATCCTGCTGCCGGTCTCGATCCTGGTCGTACCTCTCTCGGACCTTGTGCTTGCCGTCGTACGTCGCGCACGCCGGGGCCAGGCGTTCTACCAGCCCGACAAGGAGCACCTGCACCACCGACTGCTGGAGATCGGCCACAGCCAGCGACGGGCAGTGCTGATCATGTGGCTCTGGGCCTGGTTGATCGCCTTTGGTGGAGTCCTGGTGAGTCTCTACTCCGGGATGCTGAGCTGGGTCCTGCTGGCCACCGGGACACTCGCGACGGTCATACTGACGTTCATCCTGCCGCGGGTCCAGCGGCCTGGCGAGCATCGCACCGAGGACCATCTGGTCCGCTGAAACGCACCCGCTGATCGGGCTCCACGGACTTTGTGCTACTTTTCACAAGACCGCCGCACGCCGACGATCCCATGAGGCCGCCAATGACGACGACCCCCACCTCGAGCACCAGAGGCTCGGGCAGCGGCCATGGCATCAGCAACGCATTCGTCGCATCCGGCGCCTGTGGTAGTTTCGCGCGGTCGGGTCGGGTACTTCCGCTGCCAGGGCCAGTCATCCGGCCGCGACCGGCATTGCTGCTACCCCCACCAGCGTC
>JBDSXU010000267.1:0-3604 GCA_039926005.1 Marmoricola sp. | reverse complement strand
TTCTGTGCGGTCAGCGCGGACACCAGCCCGAGATCGACAGCTCCTGCTGCGTGGACGACCGAGTCCAGGGACGCGGGCAGCTCGAGGCCCTCCAGGGATCCCGTGACTGCGAGGTCGGCGACCAGCGTCTGGGCGCCCTCCCACCTGGTTGCAAGCTCGTCAGCTCGTTCGGGGGACCGGGCGAGAAGCACCAGGGAGTCACCGCGGGCATGCAGGGCGTGAGCCAGGGCTTCGCCGATACCGGACCCGGCCCCGGTCAGGAGATGCGTGGGCATCAGGGCGTGAAGACGATCTTGCCGAACACGTCACCCTCCGCCATCGCGGCGAACCCGTCCTTGGCCCGGTTCATCGGCAGCGTCCGGTCAATGAGCGGTCGCACGCCGCTGGAGTCGAGCAGGTTGACCAGCGAGGCCAGTTCCTTGCTGGTGCCCATCGTCGAGCCGATGACACGCAGTTGGAGGAAGAAGATCCGAGTGAGCTCGGCGTCATCGAGCTTGGGCCCGGACGTCGTGCCGGAGATGACGATGGTGCCGCCGGGACGCAGTGCGCGAATCGAGTGCGACCAGGTGGCCCTGCCGACGGTCTCCATCACGGCATCCACCTTCATCGGCAGCCGCTCACCGGACTCGAAGACCGCGTGCGCCCCGATCTCGAGCGCGCGCTTGCGCTTGCCCTCCTCGCGGCTGGTGGCCAGAACCTTGAGGCCGCCGGCGCGCGCGAGCGCGATCAGCGCGGTGGCCACACCGCCGCCGGCGCCCTGGACGAGCACGGTGTCGCCGGCCTTGAGGCTGCCCTGGGTGAAGAGCATCCGGTAGGCAGTCAGCCACGCCGTCGGCAGGCAGGCGGCCTCCTCGAACGAGAGCGACTCGGGCTTGGGGATGACGTTGCGCTTCGGCACGGTCACCTTGTCGGCGAACGTCCCCTGGTAGCGCTCGCTGAGCAGTGACCGGTTCGGGTCGAAGGTCTCGTCCCCGGTCCACGACGGGTCACTGACGACCGCGTGTACGACGACCTCGTTGCCGTCCTCGTCGAGCCCGGCGGCATCACACCCGAGGATCATCGGCAGCGCACCCTCCTTGAGGCCGACGCCCTTCAGGGACCAGAGGTCGTGGTGGTTCAGCGCGGCAGCCTTCACCGTGATGGTGGTCCAGCCGTCGGGGACCTCGGGATCAGGTCTCTCACCGAGCACGAGGCCGGCCAGCGGGTCGTCAGAGGAGAAGCTTTCGGCGTACACAGCAAACATGCATCGACCCTAGCGGGAGTGCGGTCACTGCCGACGCGGGGACAAACCGGGTGGGTTGGTGCACCCATCCCTGACGTTGTGGGGTGTTGCAACGGTGCACAACGTCAGGTTTCCCCGGCCGACCGGGGAAACCTGCACCCCTACCGGCGAGCAACCCCGTCCCCCCGTGCGGCCTCGGCCACGGCGGTGGCCACCGCCGGGCCGACCCGGAGGTCGAAGGGCGACGCGATGATGTAGTCCTCGCTCACGTCGTCGGCCACGATCGCCGCGAGGGCGTCGGCCGCCGCGAGCTTCATGCCCTCGGTGATCGAGCGGGCACGAACGTCGAAGGCGCCCCTGAAGATGCCCGGGAACGCGAGCACGTTGTTGATCTGGTTCGGGAAGTCCGACCGGCCGGTCGCGACGACCCTGGCGTGGCGGTGCGCCACCTCGGGGTGCACCTCAGGTGTCGGGTTGGCCAGGCCGAAGATGATCGCGTCGGAAGCCATGCTCGCGACGACCTCCTCGGGTACGGTGCCACCGGAGAGACCGATGTAGACGTCGGCCCCGTGCATCACGTCGGCGAGCATCCCCCGTCGACCGGTGAGATCGGCGGTCACCTCGGCGATGGCTCGCTTGGAGTCGTTGAGGGGACCGCGCGAGGAGGTCAGCACGCCCGAGCGGTCCAGCACCGCCACGTCCCGGATGCCCGCGGCCAGCAGGATCCGGGTGACGGCGATACCCGCCGCGCCCGCACCGGACACGACCACGCGGGTGGTCTCCATCAGTCGGTCGGTCAGCCGCAGGGCGCTCTCCAGCGCCGCGAGCACCACGACCGCCGTACCGTGCTGGTCGTCGTGGAACACCGGGATGTCGAGCCTCTGCTTGAGCTGGGTCTCGATCTCGAAACAACGGGGAGCCGAGATGTCCTCGAGGTTGATGCCACCGAAGCTCGGAGCCAGCCGGACGACGGTCTCCACGATCTCGTCGACATCGACCGTGTCCAGGCAGATCGGGATCGCGTCCACGCCGCCGAACCGCTTGAACAGCACGGCCTTGCCCTCCATCACCGGCATCGCAGCCTTGGGGCCGATGTCGCCGAGACCGAGCACCGCGGTGCCGTCGGTGACGATGGCCACGGTGTTGGAGATCCAGGTGTAGTCGTCGGCCAGGTCCGGGTCGGCGGCGATGGCCTGGCACACCCTCGCGACTCCCGGCGTGTACGCCATCGAGAGCTCCTCAGGACCGTCGAGGGCAACCCGAGAAGCGATCTCCATCTTGCCGCCGACATGCAGGGCAAAAACGGGATCGTTGGCGTAGGGGTTCTCAAGATCTGGCATGTGGTCCGATGCAACCATGAAAGCCATCCCTTGGGCGAGAAGAGTCGAGAAGTCGGGGGGCGATTCGAACGCGTAGGCCGGAGGTGTGGCCGCGGAATCGCAAACGCTGGAACCGGGGGGTGACCCGGTGACTAGTGTCCCACAGGCGGTGCTCCCGGCAACCGCCCGGGCCGTGGCCAGAGTCGGAGCACGACGATCGCGAGTACGCCGTCCGGGCCGATCGCCCCGCCGGACCACGAGTCCCGGCCCTCGAACGCGTTGTCACGCGCCACCCACCAGCCGTCGCTCGAGAGGTGGTCGAGCCGCTTGACCGCCAGCACGCCGTCGGAGAACCGCACCGCGGCCAGACGGCCCGGCTTCGGCGTGGCTCCGTAGCGGACCAGCAGCCGGTCCCCCTCCAACAGCGTGGGAGCCATCGACCTGCCCCGAACGATGACCATCCCCAACGACGGGCCGATTCCTTGCGCCGAGCCATGGCCAGGGCCTTCGCTCGCGGGTTCGCCCGGACTTGATTGGCGGCGCGTCAGGCGGGGCACGAGCCGGTCGAGGACCTTGCTCATTCGCGTCGCGGGCACGTCGACCTCCCTCGTGGAGTCACCGTCGCGGTCGGGAGTAGTGTCGCAGCCAGCGAGGCGTCAGAGCACTTGGCGCCGTCCCAGTCACTTCTGCGAGAGGAACCATCCGGATGCTGAAGAACAAGCTGTTCGCCCCCACCATCGAGGTCTCCGCCCACTGCGACCTCCCGTGTGGCGTCTACGACCCGGCCCAGGCGCGCATCGAGGCCGAGTCCATCAAGGGCATCATCGCCAAGGTCGCGGACAACGACGACCCTGACTTCCGCACCCGCGCCATCCTGATCAAGGAGCAGCGCTCGGAGCTCGTCAAGCACCACCTGTGGGTGCTGTGGACCGACTACTTCAAGCCCCCGCACTTCGAGAAGTACCCCCAGCTGCACCAGCTGGTCAACGAGGCCACCAAGCTGGCCGGAGCGAGCGGCACCAAGGGAGAGCTCGACGCGGCCAAGGCCGACGAGCTGCTCGCC
>JBDSXU010000266.1:0-5395 GCA_039926005.1 Marmoricola sp. | reverse complement strand
GGGTGCGCGTCGTCGCGACGCCACCCAGCGAGCGCACCAGGAACAACACGTCGTCACGCAGTCTCCCCGACGTCGTCGTGTACTGGACACGGCAGGTGCGCCCCTTCTGGGTGACCGGTCGGCCGTCCGCGTCCAGCAGACCCTGCAGCACCGCAAGGCGCACATCGAAGGAGTTCTCGAGGTAAGCCCTCGGTAGGAACCTGGTTGAGGAGCGTGTGTCGGCCAGACCGAGGTCACGCAGCACCGCGGTCACCGGGTCGGCAACGATCACACCTCCCTGACCACCGTCACGGCGCTGCAGAACGTGGTCGTATCTGGCCTGGTGCGTCACCTCGACGCCAAGCTCGTCGAGCGCGACCTGCAGGCGTCCGGCGAGCTCCGGGTCACCGGAGGAGAACGGGGATGCCGTCGCGGTGGTGATGGAGCCGTCTGCGAGGAGGAGGCCCAACGCGTAGGGATCCATCGGGACTGGTTGCTCCTCGCGGCTCGTGGCGGCCATGACCGGCAGCTCGTAGCGGTGGGCGTGGGCGCGGCGCAGGTTCCCGATCATCTCCTGGGTCTCGACCACTCTGGTGCGGAAGTGGCGCTTGTCCTCAGGAGTCGCCACCTGCCAGAGGTGCTCACCGCAGCAGAGAGTCGAAGCGCCGTCAGTGGCAGTGACGCGGTAGACCGCACGCTCCCCGCGCGGATAGATGCCGAGCACCGGGGTCGGCCGGCCGTCGCTCCCGATGACCATGTCCCCGAGCTCCAGGGATCCGATCGGTCGGAACCCGGTGGGGGTCAGGACCTTCGCGTCGTAGGGCTGTGACCGGCCCCTCATGTAGGCCAGTGGCGCCACCTCGATCGTCCCGGCCGCGAGCAGCTTCGGCACCGTCTCCGGGTCGAGCATGTCGTGGAGGGCGTCGTACAGCGGGCGCAGGTAGGGGTCGATCTTTTCGCTCAGCGTCCCCGGCAGGAAGCCGAGGCGCTCTCCGGCCTCGACCGCCGGGCGGGTCAGGATGATCCGGTTGACCTTCTTGGCCTGCAGCGCCTGGACGGCCTTGGCCATCGCTAGATAGGTCTTGCCGGTGCCGGCCGGTCCGATGCCGAAGACGATCGTGTGCTTGTCGATCGCGTCGACGTAACGCTTCTGGTTCAGGGTCTTGGGCCGGATCGTGCGGCCGCGGTTCGACAGGATGTTCAGCGAGAGCACGTCGGCGGGACGCTCGTTGGTCTCCGCACGCAGCATCGTGATCACGCGCTCGACGGTCTCGGTGGTCACGCCCTGTCCCGTGCGGATGATGGTCACCACCTCGTCGAGCATGCGCTCGGCCAAGGCGATCTCGGCGGGCTCGCCACGGAGGGTGATCTGGTTGCCCCGGACGTGGAGGTCGGCCGCGAAGGCCTTCTCCATCAGGTTCAGGTGCGCGTCGCCCGGGCCGAGCAGCGAGACCATGTTGATGCTGTTGGGCACCACGACGGTGTGCTGGGTCTGGTCCCGGTTTCCTGTGCGCGTGCCGGCGCCGACGTTGTCGGCCTTGCTGGTCTCAGTCATGGATGCCCAGTGCGGGCGGCCCTTCTGTCGGGGGTTCTTGCACGCCAATGCTACGCAGCCGCCACTGACACTGCACCCGGGTTGGACGAGGGACCGAACACACGGTCCGGCTCAGGGCCGGGTGACCAGCAGCAGGGCCAGGCACATCTCATCGGTGGTGCCCTCGCCCCAGACGACGTACTTGTCCGGGATCCCCTTGAACGAGGGCAACCGGTCACGCAGCCCTTGGCTGTGGCGGCACGTCACCTTGATGGTGTCCCCGGGCTTGAGCACGGCCGGCTTGATCGGCCGACTCCCCTGGTTGTCGAAGTCCCAAACGGGGATGTTCAACAGCGTGCGGGCATCGGGCCTGCCCGGGTTGACCTCGATCCTGATCGACCTGCCCAGCAGGTGCATGTGTCCGGCGACCCCCCGGACGGTCTCGGGTTTCATGATCATCCGGGTGCACGACTGCACCGGACCCGCCTTGATCGGCCCACACAGGTAGTGCAGCAGGTCTGGGGTGGCCCCTGGGCCGTCGCCGAAGCGCTTCTTGACGTCCGCGAGGGCAGCGGCGCGGTCACATAGCTAGCCGTCGCTGTGCTCGGGACGGCAGGGCAACTCGACCGGCGCGGGGAGCAGCCTGGTCTCGAGCGGCTCGATCTTGTTCGTCGCCGGTGCCACTCGGAGCTCGGCGGCGCTTCGGTCAGGGCTCTTGCCGGCCAGCAGGTTGTAGTGCACCTGCATGATCACCCGGGAACCCTGGTCCAGCCGCTCGCCGAAGCCCTTGCCGTAGATCTGCTCGCTGCCACCCGGAGCCCACGCTCCGAGCCACGGTGCGTCGTCGATCTCGAGGCCGCCCCCCAGACCGGAGTTGCCGAAGCAGGTCCAGCCCTGGCCGGGCGTCGACGCATCCAACTGCTCGGCCTCTGCGACCTTGCCCGGCGGGACGCGGAACAAGATGACGTGGTGAACCACGTCCGGATTGCCCGGGAGCACGTTGAAACCAGTGATGAACTGGTCGCTGCGCACCAACGGGTCGAGCAGGAAGCACCGGTAGTCGTCGGTGCCCACGCCGCTCGGTGCCGACGGCGTGTAGCTCTCCGGCATCCGCACGACGACCCGGCGTTCCCCCGGGCGCAGCGGCTTGTGCCGGACGGGTGCGGCCTCGGCCGGCTGGGAGCGGTCGCTGTGCGGGCCGGAGGTCGCCTCGGCCTTCGCCTTGGCGTCCGCGGGTGGGTCGTCGGACGCGGCCGTTCCGCACGCCGCCAGGAAGAGGGCCAGCGCACAAGCGACCGCCAACGCCAACGTACGACGCGGCGCGGCGCGGCAACTCATCCGGGCGGCCAGGTCATGACGCGGCCGCCGAGGAGGTGCATGTGGGCGTGGAAGACGGTCTGGTGAGCTGCGGCACCAGTGTTGAAGACGAGCCGGTAGCCCTCCCCCAGACCCTCCGTCTCGGCGATCGCACCGGCTGCTGCGAACAGGTCGGCGGCCGTGCCCGGTTCGGCGGCGGCCAGGGTCGCGGCGTTGGGGTAGTGGCTGCGCGGGATGACCAGGACGTGTGTCGGCGCCTGCGGGTTCAGGTCGCGGAAAGCGACGGTGGTCGGCGACTCGTGGACCACATCGGCGTCGATGTCGCCGGCAACGATCTTGCAGAACAGACAGTTCTCGGCACCGGTTCCCTCGCTCATGCGGTCCGCGCTCATGGCACCAGCATGCCTGATCGACCCGTACGGCGTGTAAACCAACCGAGCGACCCAGGCGTCCAACTAACGTGACCATCGTCCTGCCCGAAAAGATGCCCGGCCCATGGACCCAGGGGGTGCCCATCGACGCCGACTCCGAACTCGAGCAGCTGCACCACGAGCACTACGTCCGCCTGGTTCGTCTGGCTGTACTGCTCCTCGGGGACGTGGGCCGCGCCGAGGAGGTCGTGCAGGACTCCTTCGTGGCGATCTACCAGCGTCTCCAACGCGGCAAGGACCTCCTCAATGCCCCCGCCTACCTGCGACAGACGGTCGTCAACCGGTCTCGCTCGACGCTTCGTCACCTGAAGGTCGTCTCACGCCACCCCCGCGACGCGACGCTGACCACGCCTGGCGCGGACCACGACCTTTTGCGTGGCGTACGACGCCAGGCGGTGATCGACGCCCTCTCCCGGCTTCCTCGCCGGCAGCGGGAGGTGCTCGCAATGCGCTACTACCTCGACCTCTCCGAGCGTGAGATCGCCGAGACGTTGGGCATCAGCTCCGGCGCGGTGAAGAGCCACGCCTCGCGTGGGGCAGCCGCCCTTCGCCTGCACCTGTCCGCACTCCTGGAGGAGAACTCATGACCAGCGCGCCAGAAGACGACTCGGACCTGCGCCGGCTGCTGAACGACGCGGTGTCCGAGGTACACCCCGAGGGTGGGACCGAGCAGATCCGCGCGCGGGCACGGCGTTCCTCCGCGGGCCGGTGGATGCCCCTCACCGTCGCCGCAGCGGTCGCGACCGTCGCCGTGATCGGCGGTGCTGCATGGCTGGCCCAGCGCCAGCCTCTGGGGCGCTCCGCCGCCGGGTCGGGCAGCGTGTCCGACGCGAACGCACCCACCGGCGTACGGGATTCGCCGACGCCGACGCACCTGATCGATGCGCAGGTCTACGTCCTCGGCAGCACGGCGGTTGGCCCCAGGCTCTTCGTCGAACAGAAGCAGATCAGGACCGCGGCCGACAGCAGCGACCTGCAGACGGTCGTCGACGAGACGCTGACCGCCAAGCCGGCAGATCCCGACTACGAGAACCCGTTCCGCGACCTCGGCCTGACCGCCAGGGCAACCCTCGAGGGCGGGGTGGTCACCATCGATCTCTCCTCAGCGCCGGCCCGCCCCCCGGGCATGAACGGCGGGGCCGCCCGGATGGCAGTTCAGTCACTCGTCTGGTCCGCCGACACGGCGGGCTCCGTGACCGGTCCGGTGCGGTTCACCGTCGCCGGTGCTGCGGCCGACAACGTGCTCGGTGTCTCCACCTCCGCCCCGGTGGAGCGCGCGGGCAGTGACTCCGTGATGTCCACGGTGTCCATCACCTCGCCGCTCGAGGGGTCGAACGTGTCCAACCAGTTCGAGGTCACCGGTCAGGCCGCGACGTTCGAGGCCAACGTCGTCTGGGAGCTCAAGCAGGGTGAGAAGGTCGTGCGCAACGGCTACACCACCGCGACCGAGTGCTGCACCCTGTCGCCGTACAGGTTCATGGTGACCGCGGCGCCTGGTGAGTACACCCTCGTGGTCCACGACACCGACGAGTCCGACGGCGAGGGTGTCGGGACCAGCGAGGACACCAAGCGGATCACGGTGGAGTAGGGGCGCTGGTTCGTCGCTCAGTGCTCAGGGAGCAGTGAGATCTTCTGCCAGATCTTCTGGGACATCTGCGCGGCCAAGGTCTCGAGGTTGCTGACCGTGTCGAGCACGACCGCGTCGGAAGAGTGCTCGGCACACAGGGCTGCCGTCTTTGCGATCAGCGACACAAGCTCGCTGCAGTAGTCGAAGTAGTGGTGCAGCTCCTCTGCGTTCATCCGGTTCGGCGGGCTCATCTCGGTCGGGACGTAGTCCACACGCGCCTGCTCGGGGTCCTTGTCGAGCTGGTGCATGTCGACCACGTGGGCCAGGGAGCGGAGCTGATGGAGCAGCCCCACGAGGGTACGACGCTCGCGACGCTCCGGCAGGGCCCAGAGGAAGAACACCGCGATCGCCGCGAACACGATGTCGTTGATGACGCTCTCGGCCAGGGGCACCCAGTCGAAGGAGTGCAGCTCGCCGTCACCGAAGGCATCCCGGAGTGCGAACGCGAGTGCTGCCAGGGTCCCGAGCACGATCACCACACTGACGGCTCGCGACCACCAACGGGTG
>JBDSXU010000265.1:0-10243 GCA_039926005.1 Marmoricola sp. | reverse complement strand
AAGGCGTCGTTGTTGGCGCAGGAGTCGGTGTGGGCGTCGGGGTCGACACCGGGGCCGGCTTCGGAACGGGCTTGGGCTTGGGCTTCGGCTTGTGCTTGACGACGTGCTTGCGATGCTTCTTGCGCTTTTTCCTCTTGGTGAAGAAGATCGCCATGGGTGTCCTTGAGAGCGGGGCCGGTCAGGTGACGCAATTCTGACGGATGAAGCACCCAAATATGGCGAAATGCCCAGAATCATCCTAAAAAGGACAATACGACGGTCCTAGAACGTGTGCTCAGGCCCGGGAAAGGCCCCGGACCGCACCTCCTCGGCATAGGTCTTCGCACCGTCGAGGAGCACCCCGTGCAGGTCGGCGTACTGCTTGACGAAGCGGGCCATCTTGCCGGTGCGCATCCCGAACGCGTCCTGCCAGACCAGCACCTGGCCGTCGCAGTCCGCGCCGGCACCGATCCCGATGGTCGGGATGCTGAGCTCCTTGGTGATCCGCCCGGCGACGTCGCCGGGGACCATCTCCATGACCACGGCGAAGGCACCGGCCGCTTCGACAGCCCGCGCGTCGTCCAGAATGCGGTCGCTGGTCTCGCCGCGTCCCTGAACGCGGTAGCCACCGAGGGCGTGCTCGCTCTGGGGGGTGAAGCCGATGTGCGCCATGACGGGTACGCCGCCGCGGCTCAGCAGCTCGATCTGGGGGCCCATCTCGCGACCACCCTCCAGCTTGATGGCGTGCGCGCCGCCTTCCTTCATGAAACGCACGGCTGTGTCGTAGGCCTGCTCGGGTGATCGCTGGTAGGAGCCGAACGGCAGGTCGCCGACCACCAGTGAGCGCTTCACCGACCGCGACACGGCGCGGGTAAGCGGGATCAGCTCGTCGACGGTCACCGGCAGCGAGGTCTCGTTGCCGTAGACGTTGTTCGAGGCGCTGTCCCCGACCAGGAGCACCTCGATCCCGGCCTCGTCGAAGATCTGGGCGGTGTACATGTCGTAGGCCGTCAACATCGTGAACCGCTCGCTGCGCTCCTTCATCTCGCGCAGGTGCTGGGTGCGGATCCGCTTGGCGGGAGGCCCGGCGGGCTTCGTCGCGCCGGATCCATAGGGGGCAGTCTCTTCACTCATCGTCGAGCTCCTTGCAGTGTTCTCGAGGCTTCCTCACGAAGTCCCCGGACCGGGATCCACGCTAGCCCTGCTCGGAGCCGATCGTGCCTGTGTCGCTCATCACGCTCTCGCCGAGCGTGTAGTCGCGTTCGACAGTCGCGACACGGACGGTGTAGTCGGAGCGCCAGCTCGTCCATCCGCGCCGACATCCTTGCGTAGCCGTGCTCGCCCGGTGTGCGCACACTCGTGAAGATCAGCGCTGTGTAGTGCGGCTCAGGGGTCCGGGCGATCAGGGTTGGCACCTCAACGGTGTCGACCACGAGTCGGGTGATGGCCGGCCCGCTCTGCCAGACTGGCCAGGTGGACTTCAACTCGGCCTATGCCCACGGCTTCGCGCGGGTGGCGGCCTGCACGACACCGGTGGCGATCGCGGATCCGGCGGGCAACGCCGCGACCGTGATCGAGGAGGCACGCGCCTGCCACGACGACGGCGTGGCCGTCGCGCTGTTCCCCGAGCTCTGCCTGAGCGGTTATGCGATCGACGACCTGGTGATGCAGGACGTGTTGCTCGACGAGGTGCGCGACGCGATCGCGACCCTCGTGGAGGCGAGCAAGGAACTGCGCCCGGTCCTGGTGGTCGGCGCGCCCCTGCTCAAGGGCAACCGCATCTTCAACTGTGCCGTCGTGATCCACCGCGGCACGATCCTCGGCGTGGCCCCGAAGTCCTTCCTGCCGACCTACCGAGAGTTCTACGAGGCACGGCACTTCGCCTCCGGCGAGGGCCAGCGAGGCGAGACCATCGTGCTGGACGGGACCGAGGTGCCGTTCGGCCGCGACCTCATCTTCCGGGCGACCGACGTGCCGGGCCTGGCGCTGTTCGTCGAGATCTGCGAGGACATGTGGGTCCCGATCCCGCCGAGCTCCTACGCCGCGCTGGGCGGGGCCACCGTGCTGGCCAACCTGTCGAGCTCACCGATCACGGTCGGTCGCGCCGAGGACCGTCGACTGTTGGTCCGCTCCGCCAGCTTCCGCAACCTGGCGGCCTATCTCTACGCGGCGGCCGGCGAAGGGGAGTCGAGCACCGATCTGTCCTGGGACGGCCAGACGATGGTCTACGAGTGCGGCGACCTGCTCGGCGAGAGCGAGCGGTTCCCCGACGGCCCGCGGCGCATCGTCGTGGACGTCGACCTCGACCGGATCCGGCAGGAGCGGCTGCGGCAGGGCACCTTCGAGGACAACCGCCACCAGGCACGCGTCGAGACGGGGGACTTCGATGAGATCGAGTTCACCCTCGACCCGCCCACGGGTGACATCGGCCTTTTCCGCAAGGTCGACCGGTTCCCCTTCGTGCCCGACGACCCAGCACGCCTGGCCCTGGACTGCTACGAGGCCTACAACATCCAGGTCTCCGGGCTGGAGCAACGGCTCCGCGCGATCGGCCAGCCGAAGGTCGTCATCGGCGTGTCCGGCGGGCTGGACTCCACCCATGCGCTGATCGTGGCGGCGAAGGCCATGGACCGGTTGGAGCGCCCGCGCAGCGACATCCTCGCGTTCACCCTGCCGGGCTTCGCCACCGGTGAGACCACGAAGGGCTATGCGACCCGGTTGTGCAAGGCACTCGGCGTCAGCTTCGAGGAGATCGACATCCGGCCTGCCGCCAAGCGGCTGCTCGCCGACCTCGGCCACCCGTTCGCCTCCGGCGAGGAGGTCTACGACGTGACCTTCGAGAACGTCCAGGCGGGGCTGCGCACCGACTACCTCTTCCGGATCGCCAACCAACGCCGCGGCATCGTGCTCGGCACGGGAGACCTCTCCGAGCTGGCCCTCGGCTGGTGCACCTACGGCGTCGGTGACCAGATGTCGCACTACACGGTGAACTCCGGGGTCCCCAAGACGCTGATCCAGCACCTGATCCGCTGGGTCGTCGACAGCGAGCAGCTCGGACCGAGGGCCGACGAGGTGGGGGAGGTGCTCACCGCGATCCTCGAGCAGGAGATCACCCCGGAGCTGATCCCGACCAAGGAGGGGGAGAAGGCCCAGAGCACCGAGGACACGGTGGGGCCTTACGCGCTGCAGGACTTCACGCTCTTCCACGTGCTGCGCTATGGCATGCGGCCCAGCAAGATCGCCTTCCTGGCCCAGCACGCGTGGGCCGACGCGACGTCAGGGGAGTGGCCTCCCAACTATCCCGAGAAGTCCCACGTGGCCTACGACATCGCCGAGATCCGGCACTGGCTCGAGGTGTTCATCAAGCGCTTCTTCGCCAGCCAGTTCAAGCGGTCGGCGCTGCCCAACGGCCCCAAGGTGAGCTCGGGCGGCACGATGTCGCCTCGCGGGGACTGGCGGATGCCGAGCGATGCGAGCGCGGCAGCGTGGCTGCGCGAGCTCGACAAGGTGCCCTCGGACTGACGCGTTCCCGAGCACGGCTTCGCGGCCGTTAGGCTCGGTCCCATGGGCAAGCAGGAAGACTTCGTTCTCCGCGCACTCGAAGAGCGCGATGTTCGGTTCGTCAGGTTGTGGTTCACCGACGTCCTGGGCTACCTCAAGTCGGTCTCCGTCGCCCCCGCTGAGCTGGAGAACGCGTTCTCCGAGGGCATCGGGTTCGACGGCTCCGCGATCGAGGGATTCGCGCGAGTCACCGAGGCCGACATGCTGGCTCACCCGGATCCGGCAACGTTCCAGCTGCTGCCCTGGCGTGGCGAGGGTCCGTCCACCGCACGGATGTTCTGCGACATCATGATGCCGGACGGCTCGCCGTCGTACGCCGATCCCCGCTACGTGCTCAAGCGCACGCTGCAGAAGGCGGCCGACAAGGGCTTCACCTTCTACACGCATCCCGAGATCGAGTTCTACCTCTTCCAGGGACGTCCCGGCGTCGGCGAGGAACCGATCCCGGTCGACCGCAGTGGCTACTTCGACCACACCGCCCAGTCACGCGGCTCGGACTTCCGTCGCGAGGCGATCAACATGCTCGAGTCGATGGGCATCTCGGTGGAGTTCAGCCACCACGAGGGCGGACCCGGCCAGCAGGAGATCGACCTCCGCTACGCCGACGCCCTGTCCACGGCCGACAACATCATGACCTTCCGCACGGTCGTCCGTGAGGTGGCGCTGAGCCAGGGCATCTGGGCCAGCTTCATGCCCAAGCCGTTCACCACCCACCCGGGGTCCGGTATGCACACCCACGTCTCGCTGTTCGAGGGCGACACCAACGCGTTCTTCGAGGCTGGTGCGGAATACCAGCTCTCGAAGACCGCCCGCCACTTCATCGCCGGGATCCTGCACCACGCCAGTGAGATCACCTGTGTCACCAACCAGTGGGTCAACTCCTACAAGCGGCTGATCGGCGGCGGCGAAGCGCCCTCCTACAAGTCGTGGGGCCACAACAACCGCTCGGCCATGGTGCGGGTGCCGATGTACAAGCCCAACAAGGGTCAGTCGACCCGCATCGAGCTGCGCACGATCGACGCCGCCTGCAACCCCTACCTCGCCTACGCCGTGGTGCTCGCTGCCGGGATGAAGGGCCTCGAGGAGGAGTACGAGCTGCCGCGCGAGGCGGAGGACGACGTCTGGTCGCTCAACGACCGAGAGCGCAAGGCCCTCGGCCTCGAGCAGCTGCCCAAGACGCTGCACGACGCCATCAGGATCGCCGAGGACTCCGAGCTGCTCGCCGACACTCTGGGTGAGCACGTCTACGAGTTCTTCCTCCGCAACAAGCGTGCGGAGTGGGAGGAGTACCGCGGCCAGGTCTCCGCCTTCGAGCGCGACCGGATGCTGCCGGTCATCTGAGAACCGTGCACGGATGCCCCGACGCGTGGCTGGCCAGGAGTCCGCACAGGGGAGGATAGATTCGCCCGGTGGCAACAGACGGTGACACCACCTGGGGCAACCTGGTGCGGTTGGGGTTCTCGGACACCGCGCGAGCCCAGCAGCTGTTCATCGAGCTCGGCGAGGTCACCGCGCCGCTCGCACCACTGCTCGGGCGCAGCGCCGATCCCGATCTTGCTCTGAACGCGCTGGTGGCCCTGGCCGATGCGGTCGAAGACCGGCAGCGACTGTTGCAGGAGGTGGCCGACGACGAGGGCACCTCGATGAGGCTGCTGTCCGTGCTCGGCGCCAGTCAGGCGCTGGGCGACCACCTCCGTAGGCATCCCGAGCACTGGCACGAGCTGACCGACCCCACGCTCGGCTCGACGCGGCCTCCGGCGTACGCCATCCGTGAGGGGCTGCTCCGCGCCGTCGGGGCTGACCCCGCAGATGCGCAGCCAGTGGCGACGCTGACCTACGCCGACGCGCTGGATGCCCTGCGCGTGGAGTACCGACGTGTCCTACTGCGGCTGGCCGCACGCGACCTCGCCCACAACCTCGGTCTCGACGACGCGGCCGCCGAGCTGGCGGACCTCGCGGCCGGGACGCTGGACGCGGCCTTGGCGGTCGCCCGCGCGAAGGTCGGGCAGGCGGCAACGAGCTGCCGCCTGGCAGTGATCGCGATGGGCAAGTGTGGTGGGCACGAGCTGAACTACGTCAGCGACGTCGACGTGATCTTCGTGGCGGAGCCCGTCGAGGGGCTCGACGAACCGATGGCGATGAAGGCCGCGGGCCAGCTGGCATCAGCCCTGATGCAGGTCTGCTCGGACCAGACCCGGGAGGGCTCAATCTGGCCGGTGGACGCGAACCTCCGCCCGGAGGGCAAGTCGGGACCGCTGGTCAGGACCATCGCCAGTCACCGCGGCTACTACGACCGCTGGGCGAAGACCTGGGAGTTCCAGGCACTGCTCAAGGCGCGTCCGGTTGCAGGCGACATGCAGCTCGGCCGGGAGTACGCCGAGGTCATCTGGCCGCTGGTCTGGTCGGCAGCCCAGCGGGACGGCTTCGTAGAGGAGGTCCAGGCGATGCGGCGCCGGGTGCTCGATCACATCCCCGCGGACCGGGCCGAGCGGCAGCTCAAGCTCGGCTCCGGCGGGCTGCGCGACGTGGAGTTCGCTGTACAGCTCTTGCAGATGGTGCACGGGCGGGCCGACGAGAAGGTGCGCACTGCAACCACGCTGAGTGCGCTGACGAAGCTGACCGAACGCGGCTACGTCGGCCGTGAGGACGGGCGTTCGCTGCACGAGGCCTATGCCTTCCTGCGCACCCTCGAGCACCGCATCCAGCTCTACCAGCTCCGGCGTACGCACGTGATGCCCGAGGACGAGCCGTCGCTGCGGCGGCTGGGTCGCTCGCTCGGCTACACCAAGGAGCCCGTGCGCCAGCTGAACAAGCAGTGGCAGTACCACCGGCGCGAGGTGCGCCGGCTGCACGAGAAGCTGTTCTACCGTCCGCTGCTGTCGGCGGTGGCCAGGGTCAGCGGCGAGGCCCGGCTCAGCCCCGAGGCGGCGCGGGAACGCCTGGCGGCGCTCGGGTATCTCGACCCCAAGGCCGCGCTTCGACACATCGAGGCGCTGACCAAGGGAGTGAGCCGCACCGCCCACATCCAGCGGACGCTGCTGCCGGTCATGCTCGAGTGGTTCGCGGACGCACCCGATCCCGACGCGGGCCTGTTGGGGTTCCGCAAGATCTCCGATGCTCTGGGCTCGACCCCGTGGTACCTGCGACTGCTTCGCGACGAGGGGCAGGCCGCCCAGCGCATGGCCCAGGTCCTCGCGACAAGCCGCTACGCCACCAACCTGCTGCAGCGTGAGCCGCAAGGGGTGGTCATCCTCGGCGACCAGGAACGGCTCGAGCCACTGGGGCGCGACGCCGTCCAGACCGAGATGAGGTCCGCGGCCGAGCGGCGGGACAACGCCAAGGAGGCAGTGCTCGCGATCAGGGCCATCCGGCGTCGGGAGCTGCTGCGGATCAGTGTCGCGGACCTGTGTGTGCCGTTCGGGGTTGCCGAGGTGGGCTACGCCCTGACCGACATCACGAGCGCCACGCTCGACGCGACCCTCGAGGCCGCGATCCGCGGGGTCGAGAAGTCCCGGGACGCGCAGATGCCGACCCGGATGGCGATCGTGGCGATGGGTCGCTACGGCGGCTATGAGCTGGGTTACGGAAGCGACGCGGACGTGATGTTCGTCCACGACCCACACCCTGGTGCGAACGCACAGCAGGCCAGCTCGATGGCGCAGACGGTGGCCAACGACGTCCGCCAGCTGTTGACCGAGCAGTCGCGTGACCCCTCGCTGGAGGTTGACACCACGCTTCGGCCTGAGGGGCGGCAGGGGCCGCTCGTGCGCACGCTGGACTCCTATGCGGCCTACTACGGCAAGTGGTCGGCGGTGTGGGAGGCGCAGGCGCTGCTCCGCGCCGCACCGATCGTCGGCGACCCGGATCTCTGTGCCCGCTTCAAGGACCTGATCGATCCGCTGCGCTTCCCGGAGAAGGGGCTGACTCGCGACGACGTGGTGGAGGTGCGCCGGATCAAGGCGCGCGTGGACTCCGAACGGCTGCCTCGCGGTGCCGACCCGGCCACGAACTTCAAGCTCGGTGGCGGTGGGCTCTCGGACGTGGAGTGGACCGTGCAGCTTCTTCAGATGGAGTACGCCGGACGGATCCCGGAGCTGCGTACGACGAAGACGCTGGAGGCCCTGCAGGTGGCTGCGGAGCACGAGCTGATCGCGTTGTCCGACGCCGAGGGGCTGGCCGAGGCGTGGAAGTTCGCCAGCCGCGCGCGCAACGCGACGGTGCAGGTCCGGGGCAGGCCCGCCGACCAGCTGCCCCGGGACGCCCGCGAGCGCGCAGCCGTGGCGGCGATCCTGCAGTACCACCCGGGGCAGAGTGACGTCATGCTGAACGACTACCTGCGCTCGTCTCGGCGGGCCCGGGGGATCGTGGACCGGGTCTTCTGGGAATAAGCAAATCGCTTCAATAATGCAAAATTAAGCTAGAATCTTCATATGTCGAAAAGGAAGTCTCAGCCTGCCGTTGCAACGCTGATCGGTGACGTCGTGGGTTCGCGATCCTCACCGGACCGGGTGGCGCTGCACGCCGCGCTGGTGGATCTCCTCGATGAGGCCAACCTGACGCTGCGGCCCGTCGTACCCCTGAGGATCACGGTGGGTGACGAGTTCCAGGGTTGCTTCGCGCACGTCGGTGAAGCCCTGCACGCCACTTTGTGGCTCAGGCTGCACCTCGAGCCCCGGGCGGGACTCAGGCATGGGGTGGGCTGGGGGAGCGTCGCCGTACTCGCCGAGAACCCGCGCGTCGAGGACGGGCCGGGCTGGTGGTCAGCACGGGAGGCCATCGAGTCGGTGAAGCACGAGGCCGGTAGGG
Source organism: Marmoricola sp. (assembly GCA_039926005.1). Classification (GTDB taxonomy): domain Bacteria; phylum Actinomycetota; class Actinomycetes; order Propionibacteriales; family Nocardioidaceae; genus Marmoricola. The sequence goes on along the minus strand of JBDSXU010000265.1, from coordinate 1,897 downwards.
CTGCGTCACGGCACCTGCGCACGGCCTACCGACGGGCCGCCGAAGAACCGGGCCCCGACGCGCCGGACCCGGATCCTGTGAACGCTGCCCTGATGTGTCAGGACCAGATGGTTGGCTCTCTCACGGAGCGGTCTTTGCGGCTGCTGCGCGGCACCTTCGTCGGGATGACCCAGGCGGAGCTCGCGGAGGAGGAGAACATCTCAGCCTCGGCAGTCTCGCAGCGAGTGCGCAACGACGGTCTGGCCGTGATCGTCGCGGCTGACGAGCTGTTGAGGAGGATTTAGTTGAGCTGGATCGCAGTGCTTCTGGTCGGTCTCGCCGTGGCCGACCTCGCCCGCTCGATCAGGCCGATGCCGGTCGTGAACGAGTGCGTCGGCGCGTTCGTGGCCGTGTGGCTGGGGCTGATCGCCGGCCTGACCGACTGGGGCGACCTCGTGGCACTCGCGGTGATCGCCGGCATCGTCGTGCTTTGGGGCCAGATGGTCACGCGCGCCTTCGCCGGTGCCCGAGGATGGCTGCCGTTGCTCGTCCTCGGTGTCGCCCTCGTCGCCGGCGTGCTCACCTCACCCTGGGCAAGCCCGGCTGATGGGCTGCTGGGGGACTGGCTCGATGCCGTGCGGTTGCCGATTCTCCAGGGGCTCTCCGCCGACCGCGCACTCGTGCTGCTGGGGGCGTTCCTGGTGCAGCTCAGCACGGGCAACGTGATCGTGCGCCTCGTGCTCACCGCCACGGGCACGACCAACCCCGCACACCACCACACCGCCGCGGATCCCGAGCAGCAGCTCAAGGGCGGCCGGCTCCTCGGCCCGATGGAACGCGTCTTCATCGTCGGGCTCGGGCTGGCGGGCCAGCTGACAGCGGCCAGCATCGTCGTGGCAGCCAAGGGTCTGCTGCGCTGGCCGGAGCTGCACTCGAAGCCGGATCAGCAGTGGATCCACCGGTTGACGGAATACTTCCTCGTCGGCAGCTTCGTCAGCTGGCTGGTGGCGCTGTCCTCGCTGGTCCTTCTCGCACGGTGACCGTTCACCGACATCTTCGAGCACGAGCCCGAGCGCGCGTTGGCCGCTGCGGAGGTTCAGTCGTCGGGTGGGGGCCGACTGACCCGGCAGCGTACGCCGGGTGGCGGGTCGAGGTCGAAGCTGTTGGGTCCGGTTCTTCGGATCTGCCAGGGGCCGGCGTGGATGAGTCGGTGGTGGTGCCCGCAGAGCAGGATCAGGTTGTCCAGGCTTGTGGGTCCGCCGTCGGCCCAGTGGATGATGTGGTGGGCGTGGGTCATCATCGGTGGCCGGGTGCAGTTCGGGAACCGGCAGTGGGTGTCGCGGGCGACGAGGGCTTTCCAGATGGTTGCGGTGACCAGTCGCTGGAGGCGGCCGACGTCGAGGACCTCGGAGGTGGATCCGAGCACGACGGGGATGAGGTCGGCGTCGCAGCACATCCGGCGTACGGTGGCGGCGCTCAGGTCCTCTCCGGTTTCGGTGGTGCCGTGCCCGGACTGGTCGCGGAGGTCGTCGAGGTCCATGGTGATGGTGACGCGTGGGGTGGCGCCGTGGCAGTCGGGGAGCAGGTCCGCGGACTGGGCTCGGGAGCATACCTCGACCAGGGCGTCCATCAGTCGGGCGCCGTGGTCGCGTGGGTCGCGGCTGTTGTGGCCACACCCGGGCACCTGGCAGGTGTCGGGGTCGCAGGCCGGGCCGTTGTTGGGGTGTGGCTTGGCGAGGGGGAAGAGGGTGGTTTTGATGGTGGCGGCGTCCTCGCTGCCGCAGCGTCCGTTGATCCATGCTCCGCGGGCTCCGTCGTCCTTGATCGAGAGATCGAGGTTCAGGTGCGCGGCGCGTTCCTCGAGGTCGAGTTCCTTCTCCTCGCGGCGGTCCTCCCCTTCGGGGTCCACCACGCTGAT
>JBDSXU010000264.1:0-2693 GCA_039926005.1 Marmoricola sp. | reverse complement strand
ACTGGGCCGGGGGGACCACGCGGTCCTCCGCTCCCTGGAACACGACCAGTGGTGAGGACAGCGAGTCGAGGTGGGTGAGCGGCGATCGCTCCGTGTAGGTCGCTCGACCCTCGGGGTAGGGCGCGATCAGCCCGTCGAGATAGCGCGACTCGAACTTGTGGGTCTCCAGCGCGAGCGCCTCCACGTCGGCCACGCCGAAGTAGTCCGCGCCGGCGGCGAAGACGTCTGAGACCGCGAGCGCCATCAGCACGGTGAAGCCACCGGCGGAGCCGCCACGGATGACAGCACGCTCGGGATCGATCCAGCCCTGCTCGCCCAACCACCGCACGACCTCGACGCAGTCACCGACGTCGAGTAGCCCCCACTCCCCCTTGAGCCGCTCGCGATAGGCCCGGCCATAGCCGGTGGAGCCGCCGTAGTCCACGTCGACCACCGCGAAGCCGCGGCTCGTCCAGAACTGCATGCTCAACGAGAGGGTGCTCACGGCGTTGGACGTGGGACCGCCGTGGATCATCACGATCAGCGGCGGCAGCTCGCCCTCGAGCGGCTGTGTGGTGAGGCTCGTGGGTCGGTAGAAATTTGCGTACGTCGGGCGCCCGTCGCCGCCGGGGAACTCGATGTGCTCCGGCTCGCTGAACCACTCAGGGTCGATGCCGAGATCGCGTTCACCGCTCAGCGTCTCCACGGCGTCCGGGTTGGCCACCTCGAAGCGGCGCACCGCCGGCGCCCTGCTCCCGGAGGAGCCGATCATCACGACCGCGCTTCCCGCCGCGGCCAGGTCCGACACACAGGTGCTGCCGACCGGCAGTTCCACGACCGAGCCCTCCTTCTCCAGCAGGCAGACGGAGTCGACGCCGTCGTGCAGCACGGCGAGGACGACACGGCCGTCGTCGAGGAACGCGTAGCGCCTGGGTCCGAAGACCCATTTGGGCTCGCCGACGTCTCCGGGCCGATCAGACATCCGCTGCACCCCTGTCTCGGGTGTCCAGCGGCAGAGCGACCACCAGTCCTCGCGGTCCGAGCAGAACCAGAGCGACCCGTCCGGCGCCCACTGGGGCTGGCAGATCCCCTGATCGGGATCATCCACTCCGCCCGCCACGGTGAGCACCCCCATCTGGTTCTGGACCTTGAGGGTCGAGGCGTCCCAGGGCATCGACGGGTGCTGCCACTCGATCCACGCCAGGGCGACGCCGTCAGGAGACCAGCGCGGGTCGGAGACGAAGTCTGGGCCGGACACGACCGTCTCCTGCTCCCCTGCGGAGTCGAGCACGACGACCTCGTTGACCACGTCGACAGCACCGCGTCCACCGACCGGGTGGGTCTCGCGGACCAGCGCGACCCGTCGGTCGAGCGGGTTGATGTCGCCGTCGGCCCAGCGCACGGACCCGCCTTCCGGGGCGGCCGGCGTGAGCACGACCGGTTCGGCACCGCGATCGATCCGTCGAAGACGCTGGTCCTCCCAGTCGACGTACCAGACCGTGCCGTCCTTGACCCACCATGCACCGCCGCCGTACTCATGCACGGCAGTGCGGGCGTTGGCCTCGGGAGCGAGGACGTCGGAGGGCTCCCCACCGGGCTCGAGCCGGACGATCTTGACGCGACCCCCTTCGTGCGGCCGGAGCTCGGACCAGTAGATGACGTCGCCGTCGAGAGCGACGGTGCCGAGCTTGCTGGCCTGGTCGACCACGAGGCCAGCCGTGATCGGGGTCGGCCAGGATCCACACGGGAGTTGGGTGGGAGTGCTCATGGCTCGAGACTAATCAGGCACGATGGCCGGAGAGGAGGTGCTGCCCATGTATGACCCGGAACGTGGCTACCCCACTGTGGTTCCCTGCGTCCTCTACGACGACATCCCGGAGGCAGTGCGCTGGTTGACTGTCACGCTCGGGTTCACGGAGATGCTGCGCGCCACGATGCCCAACGGCTGGACCGGCCACTCCGAGCTCGAACGCGACGGCAACGTGTTGTTGCTGGGACGGCGAGGGGGCCAGTTCGCCGACAGCGCGAGCATCACCCAGATCTTCGTCGACGACGTCGAAGCCGCCTGCGCGCTGGGTATCTCGGCGGGTGGCACACTCCTGGACGCCGCGGCCGATCGCCCGTGGGGAGTCCGCCAGGCAGTGCTGGCCGATCCCGAGGGTCAGCGGTGGCTGGTCACGCAGCACGTCGCAGACACGGATCCGGCGGACTGGTACGGCACTGTTCTGGGTCCGATGCCTGGTTGATGATGTCGCTATGACGAACAAGATCGACTACTTCGAGATCGGCTCGCCCGACCCGGCTGCGTCCAGGGCGTTCTACGGCACGCTCTTCGACTGGGAGATCGAGGAGCAGCCCAGCGGCCCGGCTCCCTATCGCATGGTCGACGAGGGAAACGGCGGCCTGTGGGACACCTCCGACATCGGCGGCGCCAACTGGGCGATCTTCTACGTCCACGTCGAGGACGTGCATGCCGCGATCGCGCAGGCCGAGAGCCTGGGCGGCACGGTCGCGGTCCCGTTCGTGGACAACGGCCAGATCGAGTTCGCCCACCTGATCGACCCCTTGGGGAACCGGTTCGCGGTGTGGCGCCCCAAGGACGAGTAGGTCAGCGCCCTTCGACGAGGTTCGCGAGCTTGGCCAGCGAGAGCTGCCAGCCGAGCTCGTTGTCGGACGCCGGGATGCTCTCCGAGATGCCTTCGTGAACGGCGAGG
>JBDSXU010000263.1:0-4954 GCA_039926005.1 Marmoricola sp. | reverse complement strand
CTGCTGCTCGGCAAGACCGCCCAGGCGGCCGAGCGCGGGATCGAGCTTGTCGTGACCACCCAAGGGCTCCCGGATGACCTGCCGGTCCAGCCGCGGGAGCTGGTCACCGTCGTCGGCAACCTCGTGGACAACGCCATGGAAGCCGTCGTGGACACCGAGGAGCGCCGGGTGTCGGTGCACATCTCCGGCGGCCAGGACCACCTCGTGGTCGAGGTCGAGGACAGCGGGCCCGGCGTACCCGAGGAGGACACAGTGCGGGTGCTCGAGCGCGGGTGGTCCACCAAGGCGACCGGTGGGCGCGGCCTCGGCCTGGCCCTGGTCGGTCAAGTGGCGCGCAAGCACGGCGGCGACGTGCACGTGGACGCCTCTGCACTGGGTGGGGCGCGCTTCACCGTGACCCTGAGCCGGCCGCAGCGAACACGCCGATGACCGTGCGCGTGCTCGTCGTCGAGGACGAGGAGCTGGCCGCAGAGGCGCACGCCGAGTACGTCCGGCGGGTCGAGGGGTTCGAGCTCTCGGGGGTGGCCCGTTCGGGCGGTGAGGCGGCGCGCCACCTCACGGCCAACCCCGACGTCGACCTGATCCTGCTGGACATGCATCTGCCCGACGGTCACGGGCTCGCCCTCCTGCACCGCCTCCGGGCGGCCGGGCACCTCTGCGACGTCATCGCGGTCACCTCAGCGCGCGACACCGAGGTGGTGCGCCGTGCCGTGGCCCAGGGCGTTGTGCTCTACCTGCTCAAGCCGTTCTCGTTCGCGACCTTCCGGTCCAAGCTCGAGCACTACGCGGCCTACCGGGAGCAGCTCGCAGACATCGACGACGACGTGGTGCAAGACGACGTCGACCAGGTGTTCGGGGCCCTGCGCAGCCGATCCGGTGGTGGGCGTTTGCCCAAGGGGATGAGTGCTGACTCCCTGCGGCAGGTCACCGACGTCCTGCGCGGGTCCACGGGCGGCCTGTCGGCCACCGAGGTCGCCGAAAGCATCGGCGCCTCCCGGGTCACGGCCAGGCGCTATCTCGAGCACCTGGCCGACGAGAGACTGGTCAGCCGCTCGCCGCGCTACGGCGGCAGCGGCAGACCCGAGGTGGTCTACCTCTGGATCAGGTGAGCTCGAGCCCGGGGTAGAGCGGGTGCCTGTCAAGCATCTCGTCCGCCCTGGCCTGCACGCGGTCGGCGATCCCGTCAGCCGTGCTGTAGGTCGCCTTCGACGGCGCGCCGGCCTTGTTGGTGCCGGGCGAGGTGTTCGAGAGCACCTCGTGCACCAGGTCGGCCACGGTGTCGAACTCGCTGTGTCCGAAGCCACGGGTGGTCAGGGCAGGAGTGCCGAAGCGGATGCCGCTGGTGTACCACGCTCCGTTCGGATCGCCGGGCACCGAGTTGCGGTTGGTGACGACGCCGGCGTCGAGCAGTGCGGACTCGGCCTGGCGGCCGGTGAGGCCGTAGGACGACACGTCGAGCAGCACGATGTGGTTGTCAGTGCCTCCGGTGACCAGCTTCGCTCCGCGCGAGAGAAAACCCTCGGCCAGCGACTTGGCATTGTCGGCGATGTTCTGCGCGTAGGTCTGGAACGAGGGCTGCCGGGCCTCCGCCAGCGCGACCGCCTTGGCGGCCATCACGTGCGAGAGCGGACCACCGAGCACCATCGGGCAACCGCGGTCGACGTCGGCGGCGAACTCCTCCTGGGCCAGGACCAGACCACCGCGGGGTCCGCGCAGGGACTTGTGCGTCGTGGTGGTGGTGATGTGGGCGTGCGGGACGGGGTTCTCCTCACCCGTGAACACCTTGCCGGCGACGAGCCCGGCGAAGTGCGCCATGTCGACCATCAACACAGCACCAACCTCGTCGGCGATCTCGCGCATCTTGGCGAAGTTCACGCGGCGCGGGTAGGCGGAGTAGCCGGCGACCAGCACCAGGGGCTTGAACTCCCGAGCCTTGGCGGCGACGACGTCGTAGTCGAGCAGTCCGCTCTCAGGGTCGGTGCCGTACTGCTGCTGGTGGAACATCTTGCCACTGATGTTCGGCCGGAACCCGTGGGTCAGGTGCCCGCCCGCGTCCAGAGCCATCCCGAGGAGACGCTGGTTGCCGAACTCGTGGCGCAGCTTCTCCCAGTCGGCCTCGGAGAGGTCGTTGACGTTCTTCGCGCCCAGCTTCTCGAGAGTCGGGGTCTCCACCCGGTTGGCCAGGATCGACCAGAACGCGACCAGGTTGGCGTCGATGCCGGAGTGCGGCTGCGCATAGGCGTACGGCGCACCGAACAGCTCACGTGCGTGCTCGGCGGCCAGCGACTCGACCGTGTCGACGTTTTGGCACGCGGCGTAGAACCGGTGACCGACGGTGCCCTCGGCGTACTTGTCGCTGAACCAGGTGCCCATCGTGAGGAGCACGGCCGGCGAGGCGTAGTTCTCCGAGGCGATCAGCTTGAGTGAGGACCGCTGGTCCGCGAGCTCTTGGCGTGTGGCCTGCGCCACACGGGGCTCGACCGACGCGATGACCTCCAGGGCTGCGTTGTACGCCTGCGAGGCTGTCTTGGCGATGGTCTCGGAGGTGCCTGCAGCGCCTGAACCGACGGGTGAGGCGTGCGTCTCTTCGCTCATGGGACCACACTAAGTGACCCCTTCCGAGGCGGGCCGGACCGCCACCGACGAGTCCACATCACGGACACCCGTCTCACGACATGAGATCTGTGTTTGTGAAACAGGCGTCCGAAACCTGAGACTGGGTGGATGATCAGCGCTGCAACTTCGACCTGGCTCGTGGCACGCCGCCACGTGGACCTCGGTCGTACCCGCAGCAGCATGTGTCATCGCTGGCTTTGAACCCGCTGCAGGATTCCGCCGCCTGGCCTCGCAACCGCCGCGACACCGCCGTCCTACGACGTGCGCAGGCCCCCCGATCTCAAGGACTTGAGACTGATGACCTCCACTCCTGACCAGCCCGCCAGTCGGCGGGCGCCCGCCGAGGGCCGCGTCGGACGCTCTGGCAGGGCGCGACCGAAGAAGGGTGAGGGCCAGTGGGCGCTGGGCTACAACGAGCCCCTGAACAAGAACGAGCAGTCCAAGAAGGACGACAACCCGCTCAACGTCCGGGCCCGCATCATCAACATCTACTCCAAGAAGGGGTTCGCCTCGATCGACCCCGCGGACCTGCGCGGCCGGTTCCGGTGGATGGGTCTCTACACGCAGCGTGCTCCGGGCTTCGACGGCGGCAAGACGGCGATGCTCGAGGAGGAGGAGCTCGACGACTCGTTCTTCATGCTCCGCGTGCGCAGTGACGGCGAGTTGCTCGACGCCGCCAAGCTGCGAGCCCTCGGCAGCATCTCCACCGACTTCGCGCGCGGAACCGCCGACATCACCGACCGGCAGAACATCCAGTACCACTGGATCGAGGTCGAGAACGTCCCTGAGATCTGGGACCGGCTCGACTCCGTCGGGATGACCAGCCTGGAGGCCTGTGGCGACTCGCCCCGTCCGTTCCTGGGTTCGCCTGTCGCCGGCGTCTCCGCCGACGAGATCATCGACGCCACCCCGGCGCTCGATGAGATCAAGCGGCGCTTCATCGGCAACCCTGACTACTCCAACCTGCCGCGCAAGTTCAAGACCTCGGCGAGCGGCCACCCCAGCCTTGACTGCGTCCCCTCGGTCAACGACGTCTCCTTCGTCGGCACCGTGCACCCCGAGCACGGCCCCGGCTTCGACCTGTGGGTCGGCGGCGGGCTCTCCACGAACCCGATGCTCGCGCAGAAGCTCGGCGTGTGGATCCCGGTCGACGAGGTGGCCGACGCCTGGGAGGGCGTGGTCTCGGTGTTCCGCGACTACGGCTACCGTCGGCTCCGGTCCCGCGCCCGGCTGAAGTTCCTCGTGGCCGACTGGGGCGTGGAGAAGTTCCGCGAGATCCTCGAGACCAAATACCTCGGCCACAAGCTGATCGACGGGCCCTCCCCCGAGGCGACCCAGGACGGTGGCGACCACATCGGCGTGCACCCCCAGAAGGACGGCAAGTTCTACATCGGTGTTGCCCCGGTCGCCGGCCGGATCAACGGCGCGACGATCACCGGCGTCGGTGACCTCGTCGAGAAGTACGGCGCTGCCGGAGCTCGTCTCACCGCACACCAGAAGCTGGTCGTGATCGGAGTCGACGAGGCCGACGTCGAGCCGATCGTCGCCGACCTCGCCGCCATCGACCTCGAGGCCCGGCCGTCCAACTGGCGTCGCTCCACCATGGCCTGCACCGGCATCGAGTTCTGCAAGCTGGCGATCGTCGACACCAAGCAGCGCGCGATCGACCTGGTCGGTGAGCTGGAGAGGCGCTTCCCCGACCTCGACACCCCGATCACCGTCAACGTCAACGGCTGCCCGAACGCCTGCGCCCGCACGCAGGTCGCCGACATCGGCCTCAAGGGCATGTTGGTCCTCGAGGACGACAACCAGGTGGAAGGATTCCAGGTCCACCTCGGCGGCAGCCTGGGGCTGACCAACGGCTTCGGCAAGAAGCTCCGCGCCCACAAGGTCACCAGTGAGGGCCTTGACGACTACATCACCACGGTGGTCAACAACTTCCTGACCGACCGCGAGGACGGCGAGACCTTCGCCGCCTGGACGATCCGAGCCGACGAGATCCTCCTGCGCGCAGAGAAGTCGCTGGTATGAGCGCCCGCGCCGTGCCCTTCCACTGCCCCTACTGCGGGGACGAGAACCTGTTCCCGCACGAGGTGGCGTCGGAGTCCACCCAGGGGTCGTCGCACGGCGCCTGGGAATGCCGGTCGTGCCTGCGAGCGTTCAAGGTCAACATGATCGGCCAACTGCGTCCCCCGTCCTCGGCTCACCCCCGGGGAGGCGTTCGATGAGCACCCCACAAAATCACTCACTGCGCTCCCGATTCCGCGGGGACCCCGCATGACCGCCCCGACCACGCTCGCTGCCCGCGCCCGCCGCGGCTCCGACACCAAGGGACGCA
>JBDSXU010000262.1:0-1508 GCA_039926005.1 Marmoricola sp. | reverse complement strand
GGACAGGATCAGGACGACCGCGCCACGATGTCGGCCAGCGTCTCCGGGTCACGGGCGACGACGGTGCTGCCGTCGTCGGCAGTGATGATCGGGCGCTGGATGGTGCGCGGGTTGGTGACCATCGCCGCCAGCCAGTCCTCGCGGTGCTCGGCATCCTTCGGGATCGTGATGCCGGCCTCCTTCGTCTCCTTGGGGCGCGCGATGTCCCACGGCTGCAGCCCCATCCGCGTCAGCACCTCCGCGAGCTCCCCCGTGGTGGGCACGTCATCGAGGTAGCGGCGCTCGGTGTAGGAGATCCCGGCTGCGTCGAGCTCCGCCTTGGCCACGCGGCACTTGGTGCACGAGGGGTTGATCCACAGCTCCATGTCACTCCACCTCCAGCTCGTCGGCCCCGGTCATCCGCTGCAGCTCTTCGTAGGTGCTGCTGAACACGGCGGCGGGATGTCCGGCGGCGGCCCAGATCTCGTCGTACCGCCGCAGCCAGGGGTCCAGGTAGGTGCGCACCGGGGCGGGATGGGTGAACGGCGAGACACCGCCGATGACCTGACCGGTGTGACGTCGTACGAAGTCCGGCTTGGCGCGCTTGAGGGCCGGGATCCCCAGGTCGGCGACGACCTTGTCGGTCTCGACCCGGTGCGCGCCACTGGTCAGCAGCAGGAGCGGCTCGCCTTCGCCGTCGTCGGTCGGCACCGTGAACAACAGGCTGTTGGCGATCGCGCCCACCTCGCAGCCGAGCGCGTCGGCAGCGAGCCGGGCGGTGTGCACCGAGTCGGGGAGTACGACGATCCGGCCGGTCCCGCCACGGCGCTCGAGCTCGGCGCGGAAACGGGCGATGGCTGGGTGTTCACCTGGGTTCTCGGTCATGTTCGGCAACGTATCGCTCGGTCACGATCGGTCGCCCACGAGTTTCCCGGCGACGGCTGTGGATCTGCTCTTGACGGGTTGTCGGAGGAGAGGTGTACCTTGAAGTTGTTCGAACACATGTTCGATCAAGTCCTGGTGGAGGGTGACCTCGACCCCCATCCTCCACCAGGGCACTGACAGCGGGTCGAACGGCTGCGAAACATGGTGAGGAGCAAGACGGTGCGGCGTTACGACGACCCGGTGGAGGTGCGCAAGGGCGCAGACGAGGATCCTGAGCAGTTCCTGTGGCGAGGACGGTTGTGGCAGGTGCGCGAGGTGGTCGCGCACTGGGTGGAGACCGGGGCGTGGTGGGCCAGACGCTCAGCAAGCCAAGGGGCTGACGCCGCCGGCCCGTCAGGTGGGGGAGTCGACACCGATCTCCTGCGGGAGCGCGAGGTCTGGCGGGTGACAGCCGCCCGGGGAAGGGTCGCTGCCCTCCAGTCCCCGGAGCACGACCCCGGCTACGGCGTCTTCGACCTGGTCTTCAGCTGGTCCGAGGGCAGCTGGCAGCTCGTCCGGGCCATGGACTGACCCGGACAGACGGCACTGAGAGGACATGAGATGACCCAGCAGATGAGCATGCAGGCTCCCCACTTCCTGACCGC
>JBDSXU010000261.1:0-3263 GCA_039926005.1 Marmoricola sp. | reverse complement strand
TCGCGCTGTTCAAGGCGCGGCCGTCGCCGTTCTACATCCTCGACGAGGTCGAGGCCGCGCTGGACGACAACAACCTCGGCCGCCTGCTGGAGATCTACGAGGAGCTGCGCGAGAACTCCCAGCTCCTTGTGATCACCCACCAGAAGCGGACGATGGAGGTCGGTGACGCGCTCTACGGCGTCACCATGCGCGGTGACGGGGTTTCCACGGTGATCAGCCAGCGGCTGCGTGAGCAGGAGTCCGCCAGTCCACTGCCTGAACAGATGCGCGAGGCCGCCGCACCGCTGCTCAGAGGGTGACCGTTCCCGTGTTTGACTAGACCCCTCGCGGATCGCCGCGACCCCCTGCTCAAGCACCGGACACCGACCCTCCCTCGACGAAGGAGCTCCCTGATGGGAACCATCGTGATCGTGCTGCTGCTCGCCCTCGCGCTGGCCGCAGCCGTCATGCTCTATGCCGCCTACCCCTACCGCGGCGAGGACACCCCGATCACGCCCGGCCTGGGCCGGGCGATGCGGCGGGGCGTCGACTCGCTGCCGACGCTCGATCGCGAGGAGCAGGACCGGACCTTCGTCGACGCAGGGGCAGAATCACACCGCTGACCCCCACGAACCACCCGTTTGATTGGATCGATCCATGAGCGTCATCCTGATCTTCATCATCCTTGCCGTGGCGATCCTCGTGGTCGGCCTCGTGATCGGCCTGGTCGCCCTGGTCAGCGGGCGCAGGCAGCCACCGTCTCGCGACCTGCCGTCCCCCACCGGGACGATCACCGAGGAACGCCCACCGGTGGCGCCCGAGGAACCCCAGGCGCCGGTCACCACGATCGAGCGCCCGGAAGGTACGGCGGGCAGGCTGGTCCGCCTGCGTCAACGGCTCTCGCGCTCCCAGGGCGGCCTGGGTCGCGGCCTACTGGTGCTGCTGTCGCGGGACCGCCTCGACGAGGACACGTGGGAGGAGATCGAGGACACCCTGATCACCGCTGACGTGGGGGTGGCACCCACGCAGCAGCTGGTGGAGCAGCTCCGCCTCCGGATGCGTGTCGACGGCGTCAGACCCTCAGATGCCCCGACCGTGCTGCGCGAGGAGCTGCTCGCCCTGGTCGATCTCTCGATGGACCGCACCCTGGCGACCACGGCGACTGACGGGAAGCCCGCGGTCGTGCTCGTCGTGGGGGTCAACGGCTCGGGCAAGACCACCTCGGTCGGCAAGCTCGCCCGGGTTCTCGTCGCCGAGGACAAGACCGTCCTGCTCGGCGCCGCAGACACCTTCCGGGCGGCGGCCACCGAGCAGCTGAGCACCTGGGGCGAGCGCGTGGGCGTGGACGTCGTCACGGGACCCGAGGGCAGTGACCCGGCGAGTGTCGCCTTCGAGTCCGTCCGCACCGGTCTGGAGCGAGGCGTCGACGTGGTGGTCATCGACACCGCCGGACGGCTGCAGAACAAGGCCGGTCTGATGGACGAGCTCGGCAAGGTCAAGCGGGTGGTCGAGAAGCAGGCGCCGGTCTCGGAGGTGCTGCTGGTCCTTGACGCCACCACCGGTCAGAACGGGTTGGTCCAGGCGCGCGTGTTCCGTGACGTCGTGGACGTGACCGGGATCGTGCTGACCAAGCTCGACGGCTCGGCAAAGGGCGGCATCGTCGTGGCCGTGCAGCGCGAGCTGGGCGTTCCCGTGAAGCTGGTGGGGGTGGGTGAGGGGGCCGACGATCTGGCGCCGTTCGACCCCGAGACGTTCGTGGACGCCCTGCTCGACCTGGGATGACCCCGCGCGCTGGGGCTGCCCTGGAGGAGCCCTAGACGCAGATGCCGTGCATGACGAAATCGACCAGCCCGTCGAGCTCGTCCATCGACGGCATCTCCTGCTCGATGATCGCCCGCATGGCGATGAGGCCACCGATGAACTGCACCAGCGTGCTCATCGGGATGTCGGCTCGCACCTCGCCGCGCGCGATCGCACGCTCGAAGACCGCGACCGCGTTCTGTTCCGCGCGGTTGCTGGCCTGGCGGTAGAGCGTGGCGATGCGTTCGTCGCGCATCGACTCCTTGATGCTGGTGCGCAGGTAGTCGGTGCCTGTCGCAGAGTTGGCGAAGGTCAGCACCGAGGAGTACATCGCGCGCAGGTCGCCGCGGATGGATCCCGTGTTCGGGGCCGGCATCTCGTCGCGGTAGAGCTGTTCCATCGCGGCGACCGCGAGGTCTTCCTTGCGAGCCCAGCGACGGTAGACCGTGGCCTTGCCGACACCAACGTTGGTGGCCACCTCGTCGACGGTCATGCTGTCGAACCCACGCATGAGGATCAGCGACGAGGCCGCGGCGAGAATACGGCCGTCTGCCTCGGGATCGCGAGGTCGGCCGCGCTTGCGGCGTACTTCTGGAACAGGTGGGTTGCTCGCAGCAGCCCCCGCCCCCATGGTGCTGGCATCCACGCAGTCGAGCATAGGTTCGCGCGCTCCGATGTGTACGGCTTTTCCGAAATAGGCCGATTTCACAGGCACGTAACACAACTCATCGATGTGTGATCCTGTGGAAACAACTGTCGCAGACCGATGAAACGTGCAACACGCAAAGTTGCGCCCACTGGGGGCCCCGACGTTGGACAACGCCGTCATTGACGCGCGCGGCCTTGCTCTTGTTTCTCACCACTGGAGGTTCCATGGATACCGGCGATACTGCCTGGGTGTTGGCGTCAGCGGCCCTCGTGCTGCTGATGACGCCTGGTCTGGCGCTGTTCTACGGCGGGATGGTCCGCGCGAAGACAGTGCTGAACATGATGATGATGAGCTTCGGAGCGCTGGCTCTGATCAGCGTGCTCTGGGTGCTCTACGGCTACTCGATGGCCTTCGGCAACGACGTCGGCGGTGGCCTCCTCGGCAGCCCGACGGAGTTCTTCGGCCTCAAGGGCCTGATGGGGACGGCCGGGTTGGACAAGGGCTTCGCAGCCAGCAGCCTGGTGTTCACCATTCCCTCGATGGCCTTCGTTGCCTTCCAGGCCGTCTTCGCGATCATCACCGTGGCGCTGATCTCCGGTGCCATCGCCGACCGCGCCCGCTTCGGGCCCTGGATGGTGTTCTCCGGCATCTGGGCCACGATCGTCTACTTCCCGGTTGCCCACTGGGTGTTCGCGTTCGACGGTGCCGAGTCCGAGAAGGGCGGCTGGGTCGCCAACAAGCTCCTCGCCATCGACTTCGCGGGTGGAACCGCGGTGCACATCAACGCCGGTGCTGCAGGCTTGGCGCTGGCCATCGTTCTCGGCAGGCGTGTGGG
>JBDSXU010000260.1:0-3888 GCA_039926005.1 Marmoricola sp. | reverse complement strand
CATGGTGGAACTGATCGGCGGTTACCTCGGCGAGAAGGACGTGACCAGCACCGGCGCCTACGACGGGCCTACGGGCCTGGCTGCGGCTCGTGGCCCGGGCGTTGACGCGGTCGTCCTGGACCTGATGTTGCCAGGTATGAGCGGCACCGAGGTGTGCAAGCAGCTGCGGCGCGAGGGAAACGACGTACCAGTCCTGATGCTGACCGCCCGAGGCGCCGTCGGTGAACGGGTCGCGGGACTCGAAGCGGGCGCCGATGACTACCTGGTCAAACCCTTCGCGCTCGAGGAGCTGCATGCCCGCCTGCGCGCGATCGGTCGGCGCCGGGAGCCAGGCGACGACGAGCGGCTTGTCGTCGGTGACGTCACCCTCGACCTGCTCGAGCGACGCGTCTGGGTGGCCGGGAACGAAGTGGTCTTTTCGCGCCGTGAGTACGACATGCTCAGCTCGTTGATGGAGAGCCGGGGGCGGGTGGTTAGCAGGGCTCGGCTCTACGACGATGTCTGGGGTGACGAGGTGGACATTCGCAGCAACGCCCTGGACGTACACATGTCGCGGCTGCGCCATGGTCTTGGAGCCTCTGAGACGGTCACGATCCGCACCCTTCGCGGCGTCGGTTACCGACTGGAGCAGAGCACAGCATGAGCCTGTGGCGACGGCTTGTCGGTGACCGTCCGATCGTCACCCGCCTAGTTCTCGCCGTTGCCGGGGCCATGGCTGTCGTCCTGCTCGCCGCCGGAGGATTTGTCTACTGGCGTGTGGAGTACGCCCTGAACCGTCAGCTCAACCAAGACCTCAAGGCCTACCAGCAGGTGGTCGAGCGTGCCGTCAGGACGGGCAACCCCCCACCCAGCGACACCCCTGGGCAGAGCTATCAGATCTACGACCTCAAGGGTCGCGTCCTCGGGGGTGATGCGAGCCGCCGGCTCGTCAACACTGACACCGTCGCCGAGGCCGGCAGCGGCGCGGCATCACGCCGGGACGTCGGCCGGATGATTCCGGCGGCTTCCCACCCCTACAGGGTCGTGACCACCCGGGTGCGGACTCCCCGGGGGGCGGTCGTCGTCGCCTCTGCCATCAGCAAGAACAAGCACAACGAGGCGTTGCGCGAACTGCTCGTCCAGCTCATCATCGCCGACCTGGTCACCTTGGCCGCGGCGTCCCTGGTCGGCTACGGCACCGCCCGTGCGGCGCTCAACCCGGTGGAGAGGTACCGGGTCGCCGCCGAGCGCGCAGACGGCGCCCCCCTGCTGCCCGTCGAGGTGGGCCGAGACGACGAGGTGACCCGGCTCGGGCACACGTTCAACGCCCTACTCGAGCGGATCAGTCGGGCCAATGAGCGCGAGCGCCAGTTCCTCGCCGACACCTCTCACGAGCTTCGCTCGCCGCTGGCGCTGATGCGTACTGAGCTGGAAGTGGCGCTGCTACGGCCACGAGGCGAACACGAGACCAGGACGGCGTTCGAGTCGTTGCGCGCTCAGGTCGAACGTTTGATCACCCTGTCCAACGCCCTCCTGGACCTCGAGGAGCTCCGGGGATCCGGTATGTCCACCACCGAACCAGTCATAGCCGGCAAGCTCCTCGACGAGGTGGGTGAACGCTTCTCAGTCGAAGCTCGATCCCTTGGGCGAACCATCGTGACCGACGCCCCACCGGACCTGAGTGTGGACGGGAACCCCCATTGGCTCGACCTCGCGCTGAGCAACCTGGTCTCCAACGCCCTGCGCTACGGCGAGGGCACCATCACCCTGAGGGCGACCCAGGCTGAGAGTCGAACATGGTTGTCGGTCATCGACGAGGGCCCAGGGTTCACCGCCGAGTTTCGCGCCAAGGCGTTCGACAGGTTCTCCCGCGCCGACAGCAGCCGCACCACCGGTGGAACCGGACTCGGTCTGGCTCTGGTCCAGGCCGTGGCCGAGGCCCACCACGGGTTAGCCGTCATCACGGCCACCGGCTCGTGCGTGAGCCTGGACATCCCCACCGAGGCTGCACCGAGCTCCGAGCCCAGCTGACCTCATGGCGGGTCGGCGCCTGCCGGGCCGGTTCACGCCCGGGCGTCACTAGATGTTCATCTGAAAAGCCTTCACATTTCCCTCACGTTGGCTGCGTACGGTCGTGCTGGTCCGGCCGAATGCGCCGGCAGCAGAGGGAGTGACCGCTTTGACCGCATCAACCCTGACGGGCCTCGGCATCGACGTCCTGGCCCTGTACGCACTCGTGGGCTGGCTGTACAGGCGCCGGGCGGCGGCACCGGAGATGACGATGGTGTTCGTCACGCTCAACATCGGTTTGCTGGCCGCGTTGACTGCGATCACGGCTGGGCACTTCCCGGCCGGTGTCGGGTTCGGCCTGTTCGGCCTGCTCAGCCTGGTTCGTCTGCGCAGCGCGGCTTTCAGCATCAAGGACGTCGCCTACACCTTCTCCGCTCTCGTTCTTGGCCTTGTCAACGGTCTCCCCGAGCGCCACCTGGTCCTGGTGGTGGTCTTGAACATCCTCGTTCTCGCAGGCGTCTGGTTGGTCGATGACTCCAAGACACGCACACCCACCCGGGTGCTAAGGCTGACCCTCGACAAGGCGTTGGTCGGGCCTGAGGAGATCCGCGCGGAGGTCACTCGACGCCTCGGCCACGCCCCGATCGCAGTGGTCGTGGAACAGGTTGACTTCGTGCGTGAGACGACCGTGGTCGCGGTGCGCCACGAGGTCGAGGAGAGCTGGGCAACGCTGAGCGGCGGTCGCGACATCACTGGTGTCGACAACGACGAGGTGGACACCCGTGTGTGACCCTCTGGGGTTGGCGGCCCGTGGCCGCATCAGCCTGGCCGAAGTGCTCGCCGCGGCTCCCGCGACCACCCGGGTCGACCGCAAGTACTTCGTCGGCGTGGACGTCGCACGTGCCTTCGTTGATCGAGCGCCGGCATCGCTGCGGCTGCTGACCATCGACGGTCGACTGACGACGTCGTACCTCAGCACCTACTTCGACACACCCGACCTGACGACGTGCCGCGCCCACGTCCAGCAACGCCGCCTTCGCTGGAAGGCACGCAGCCGGCTATACGTCGAGGACGGCCTGTGCCGTCTCGAGCTGAAGGTGCGCGACGGCAGCGGTCTCACCCGAAAGCACTTCCATCCCACCGACGCAGCCGATTACGGGCACTTGAGACCGGAATCGGAGGAGTTCATTCATCAGCAGCTACATGCGCTCGGACTCCCACCCGCATCGGCACTGGAGCCAGCAGTCGAGGTCCGATACCGCAGGGCGACACTGGCCGACCCAGACACGGGCGCACGAGTGACCATCGACTTCGGTGTCCGCGGCACCCGCCACGGCCACACCGTCGAGGTCGACGCCGGCCGCCTGATCATGGAGACCAAGGGCGGCCGCATCCCCGGTGTCGCCGACCGACTGCTGACTCAACTCGGTGCCAGACCGGCCTCGTTCAGCAAGTACGTCGCCTCAGCCTCCCTGATGGACGCACGGATCCCCGACAACGACGTCCGACACCTGGTTGGCCGTGAACTGCGCCTCACCACGGCCACCAGCCAACCCCTCGAAAGCCTCAGGAGAACTGCATGACAGCCCGCCCCAACCGCCGCTTCGTCATAGTCGCCGTGCTCGCAGTCCTCGCCATAGTGCTCGGAGTCTCGGGACCGAACGTCTGGGCCAAGGTGACCGGAAACAGCACCGCGAGCACCAACACCTCGGCCAAAGACCGCATCGCCGCCGATCCGCCGCCGCCACTGTTCGCCTCCGCACAGGTGAGCACCACCGCCTCCGACGTTGCCGCGCAGAAGAAGCAGGCCGCCACCATGGTCGGCACCTGGGTCGCATCACACGGCACCGCCACCGACGACAAGGCGTTCGTCGCATGGCTGGAAGGTGTGTTCCCCGC
>JBDSXU010000259.1:0-1972 GCA_039926005.1 Marmoricola sp. | reverse complement strand
AGAGCCCCTGCTCCTGCTGGATGGCCGCGACGCCGAGGCGTAGCTCGGCGACGGTCGTGCCCTTGACCTGTAGAACCCGGGTGCCCACAACATCTCCTCATGGTCGTGAAGTCGTCATGGAGCTGTGGCCGTGGCCCGCATGACGTCGCCAGCGTAGGCACACTCCCCATGCGATGACGGGCACACGGGCGTTCCAGTAGCCCGCCGCGCCTAAGACTCCTAGTCTGGCGCGGTGCTGATCCTGCTGCCGCCGTCGGAGGGCAAGTCGACCCCGAGGCGGGGCAAGCCGCTGGCGCTCGAGAGCCTGAGCTTCCCGTCGCTCAGCCGGGCCCGCGAGGAAGCGCTCGCGGCACTGGTGCAGCTGTGCGCGACCGACCCTCAGCGCGCAGCATCGACGCTGGGGCTCGGCATCACCCAGATCGACGAGGTACGCCGGAACCACCATCTGCCTGCCAGCCCAACGGCTCGCGCGGACTCGATCTACACGGGCGTCCTCTACGAGTCCCTTGACCTGGCCTCCCTCGACCCGGTGGCACGACGAAGAGCCTCGCGCTCGCTCGCGATCACCTCGTCGCTCTTCGGGCTGGTGCGACCGGGTGACCGGATCCCGTCGTACCGCCTGGCGGGAGGGGTGAACCTCCCGGGCCTCGGAGTGGTCTCAGCCCACTGGCGTGCCGTGCTCGACCCGGTCGTGCGCGAGGCCGCAGGCGCAGGTCTTGTGATCGACCTCCGCTCGACCACCTACGCGGCCTTCTGGCGCCCCGATCGCGATCTCGCGCGCAAGGTCGCGACGGTGCGCGTGCTCCAGCAGGTGGGATCGCAGCGCAGGGTCGTCAGCCACTTCAACAAGGCGACGAAGGGACGACTGGTGCGCGCGCTGCTGACGAGCGGCGCATCCCCGACCACACCCGCGCGCCTCGCCGAGCAGGTCAGGGCACTCGGTTGGACGGTCGAGCTGGACCCGGCCAGGGCCCAGCTCGACGTGGTCGTGGCGCAGCTGTAGACCCGGACTCGGGTTCGACCCCTGTCGGAGTCGGGCCGCTGGGCCGGGCCGGACCAGGACGGCTATCCGAAGACGCCAGTCGGTCGGCCGTTGTAGAGCCGCAGGTTGGCCATCGGGATGTCCCCGTTCGGCCCGGCCTGGAAGTAGGAGATCACCGTGACCGACGCGGGCGCCAGCTCCATCCGGTAGACCGCCTCCAGCGGCGCCGCCAGCGCATCGGCGACCAGGGTCTTGATGGGCGTCACATGGCTGACGGCGACCACAGTCCGCCCGGCGTACGTCGACACGATCCGGTCGCGACCCTCCAGGACCCGCTTCTCGACCGCCCGGAAGCTCTCGCCACCGTGCGGCGCCGACTCGAGGTCCCCGAGCCACGCCGAGATCTCGTCGGGGAACTGAGCGTGCACCTCGGTGAAGCTCATGCCGTCCCAGGTGCCGAACTCCATCTCTGCGATGCCCGGCTCCTCCTCGATCTCGAGGTCGAAGAACGGCGCGAGGATCTCCGCGGTCTCGCGCGTACGACGCACCGGGGAGCTGACCAGCGCGTCGAATGTCCCTGACAGTGGAGCGAGCCACTCGCCCGTCGCCCGTGCCTGCTCGCGACCCTCGTCGTTCAGCGGCGGGTTGGCGCTCGCGAGACCACCGGAGAAGAGCTTGCCAATGGTGTGCGCGGTGACGCCGTGCCGGACGAGGACGAGGGTGGTGGGCGAGGTGTGCTTCGGTCCCCAGCCCCGTGCGGTGGTTGCCGTGGCGGGACCTCCGGCACTACCCGAGCCGTCCAGTGCCTCGTTGGCCAGCCGGTCCGCCTGCGCATTCTCGCCACGCGGCACCCAGGTGTACGTCGTACCGCTCGGTGCCAGCCGGCCGGCCTGGGCCGCCAACGGCTTCATCGCGGGGTGCTTGATCTTCCACCTTCCCGACATCTGCTCGACGACGAGCCTGGAGTCCATCCGGACCTCGATCTCAGCC
>JBDSXU010000258.1:0-2912 GCA_039926005.1 Marmoricola sp. | reverse complement strand
TTGGTACCCCAGGGGTCGTCGGGGTCCATCGGCTCAGAGGCGCCGATGCGACGCATGGCCTCGACGGTGCCGAGCATGTGGTTGACGACTGAGCGCACGTCGAAGTCCGGGCACGGCGTGGGGGCGTCCATCTTCTCCTCGGAGACGCCGGTCACCACGGGCCGGAGGCTGGCGACGATGCTGTCTAGCTGCTCGCGGGTGGACATCGGGGGCCTTTCATGGGTTGTGTGGGTCGATGGTCACGTTACCCATCCCGAAGTGTCAGCACGGCCGGGGTCTGCGGGGCTTCGCTGCCAGATAGCGGCTGACCGTCGGGTCGCCGGTGATCCAGAAGCGCCAGGGTCGGTCGGCGGCGAGGCGCAGGCCGACTCGCGGACCGGTGGTGATCTGCTCCTGCAGCCCATCGAGGTGCAGCCTGTCGCGCAGGTCGAGACCGTTGTCGTCCCGGTCGATCCCCATCGCCCGGCACAGCCGTCCGGGTCCACGAGCGAGATCGCGGTCCGTGGACCGAGGCCGACGCTCTCGCGCAGTCTCGATCCCATCGACGACCTCGCCGGCGCGCAGCAAGATGGCGCTCGCCTCGCCTTTCGGTCCGCCCGAGACGTTGCAGCAGTGGTGCATGCCGTAGGTGAAGTAGACGTAGAGGTGTCCGGCCGGTCCGAACATCACCGCGTTCCGCGCGGTGCGGCCGTTGTGGGCATGGGAGCCGGGGTCGTGTGCCCCGTCGTACGCCTCGACCTCGGTGAGCCGCACAGTGACGCCTCCGTGGGTGAACGTGGCGCCGAGCAGGCGTGGTGCTGCTTCGAGGACGGGGCCCTCAAGTACGTCGAGCAGGTTCACGCCAGCCAGGCCCGGTGATCCGCCACCGCCTCGCGCAGCTCGATGAGCTGCTCGGCGACCCGGTCGGGGGCGGTGCCTCCGCGGGCGTTGCGCGAGGAGACGGAGCCCTCGGCGGTGAGTACGTCACGCACCGCCGGGGTAAGGCGAGGGTCGATGTCGGCGAACTGGTCGTCCGTCAGGCCGTCGAGCTCGATGCCGAGGTCCTCGCAGCGGCGTACACAGGCACCGGCGAGCTCGTGGGCGACCCGGAAGGGGACACGCTCACGGACGAGCCACTCGGCGATGTCGGTCGCCAGGGAGAAGCCCTGGGGAGCCAGCTCGGCCATCCGCGCGGTGTCGAAGCGCAGGGTGGCCACCTGTCCAGTGAAGGCGGGGAGGAGAACCGCGAGCGTGTCAACACAGTCGAAGACCGGCTCCTTGTCCTCCTGGAGGTCGCGGTTGTAGGCCAGCGGGAGGGCCTTGAGCGTGGCGAGCAGGCCGGTGAGGTTGCCGATCAGCCGACCGGACTTGCCGCGTGCGAGCTCGGCGATGTCGGGGTTCTTCTTCTGCGGCATGATGCTCGACCCGGTCGAGAAAGCGTCGTCGAGCGCCACGAAGCCGAACTCGCGGGTGTTCCAGAGGATGATCTCCTCGGCCTGCCGGCTGACGTCGACGCCGATCATCGCGGTGACGAATGCGAACTCGGCCACGAAGTCACGGCTCGCGGTGCCGTCGATCGAGTTGGGGGTGCTGCCGGTGAACCCGAGGTCGTGGGCGACAGCCTCGGGGTCCAGGCCGAGGCTGGAGCCGGCGAGGGCTCCGGAGCCGTACGGCGAGTCGGCGGCGACGCGGGCGTCCCAGTCACGGATGCGCGAAACGTCGCGGACCAGCGGCCAGGCGTGGGCCATCAGGTGGTGGCTGAGCAGCACCGGCTGGGCGTGCTGGAGGTGCGTGCGGCCTGGCATGACCGCGCCGAGGTGTCGTTCGGCCTGTTCGCCGATCGCGTCGGCGAGATCGAGGACCAGCCGCGCAATGTCCTGCGCGTGGTCGCGGAGGAACACCTTGAACAGGGTCGCGATCTGGTCGTTGCGGCTGCGGCCGGCGCGGAGCCGCCCGCCGAGCTCAGGGCCGAGCAGGTCGACGAGCGCTCCTTCGAGCGCACCGTGGACGTCCTCGTCCTCGAGCGCCGGCTGCAGCTCGCCGGACTTCACCCGGCGGTCGAGCTCGTCGATGCCGATGAGCAGTCCCGCCAACTCGTCGTCGGTCAGCAGGCCGGCCTGGTGCAGGGCACGGCTGTGCGCCCGCGACCCCTCGAGGTCATAGCTCGCCAGCCGCCAGTCGAAGTGGGTGCTGCGCGAAAGCGCCTCGAGCTCGGGACTCGGGCCGCCGGCGAAGCGACCGCCCCAGAGCGCACCTGCGTTCGTCGTACCTGCGTCGGTGGTGCTGTCGGTCATCGTTCCCTTTCGTGAATGAGCCGCCACCAGACCGCTTGTAACGCGGGGTTCATGCTTCTGAGTGCCCTGCCGGGGCGGTACTCCGTGACACTAACCCCGCGTTACATGCGGGAGGGGGGCGCGCTAGTCCGTGCCGATCTCCATGGCGACGTTGTCGAGGGCGAGGTCGCCGGCGTCACCTTCGGCGGCGGGGTTGCGGGCGATGCGGTCGGCGCCGCCCGGCTCGAGCTCGCCGATGAGGTGGGTCTGGTTGAGCAGGTGGGAGTGGGCGGAGTACTCCTCGAGCTTGGCGCGCGAGTCGGCGATGTCCAGGTTGCGCATCGTCAGCTGGCCGATGCGGTCGGTGGGACCGAAGGCGGCGTGCTCGGTGCGCTCCATCGAGAGCTTGTCGGGGTGGTAGGAGAACGCCGGTCCCGTGGTGCTCATGATCGAGTAGTCCTCGCCGCGGCGCAGTCGCAACGTGACCTCGCCCGTCACGACGGAGGCCACCCAGCGCTGTATGGACTCCCGCACCATCAGGGCCTGCGGGTCGAGCCACCGGCCCTCGTAGAGCAGCCGACCGAGCTTGCGGACCTCGAGGTGGTAATTAGCGAGCGTGTCCTCGTTGTGGATGGCGTTCAGCAGCCGATCGTACGCCGC
>JBDSXU010000257.1:0-3657 GCA_039926005.1 Marmoricola sp. | reverse complement strand
GATGGCGCCCGTCATGGCCGGCGTCTTCGCCCGCCGCGGCGTCGACGCATGGGTGTTCCGCGGTGACGACGGCCTCGACGAGCTGACCACCACGACCACCTCGAGCCTGTGGGTGGTGACCGGGGGAGAGGTCGTCGAGCACTCGCTCGATCCGACCGCGCTGGAGATTCCCCGTGGAACCGCAGAGGGGCTGCGTGGTCAGGATGCAGCGTACAACGCCGACGTCGTACGCCGCCTGCTCGCCGGCGAGACCGGACCCGTGCGTGATGCCGTCCTGCTCAACGCGGGCGCCGCCCTGGCCGTGCACGCGGCCGAGCCCGGCTCCATCGAGGAACGGCTGGCGGCCGGCATCGTCCGCGCCACCGAGTCGGTCGACTCCGGCGCGGCGCACGCCACCCTGGAGCGCTGGGTCGCGGCCACCCGCTGACCTGTCGCCTCAGAGGTCCAGCGACCAGGAGCCCGAGTCGGCGTCGCGGCGAAATCCCAGCCGTGCGTAGTAGGCGTCGACCATGTGCACTGGCGTCACGACACGGGTGAAGCCGCGTCCGCGGAGCACGTTGCTGCGCCGCCAGACGAACTCGCCGGGGGAGAAGTCGCGATATCTCGGGGTGACGTAGTCCAGCTCGACCCGGGCCACCCCGTCGCCGTCGTCGCGCATCAGCACCATCCCCACGGTCTCGTCGCCGCGTTGCACCAGGAACGCCGTCCTGCCGGGCGCGGCACCGTCCCAGAGCAGATCGGGCTGGAACTTCAAGATGTCCGCGCCGTGCACCCGCATGACGTGGCGGAGGTACTCGTCATCGGGCCCGACCTCGAGCACGGCCCAGGCCGCCTCGTCGTGCCGGCTCGCGACCAGCTTGCGGATGTGCCACGTGTTGATCAGGGACAGCGCGATGTTCATGGCCACCATGGGCCAGATCTCGAGGGCGGCGTTGAAGCCCGTGAGCACGATGCAGGCCAGCAGGTTGAGGACCCTGAAGCGCAGCAGCCGCGCCTGCATCACCGACACGACCAGCAGCGCGGATCCGCACCAGCCGATCAGGTCGAGCCAAGACATGGTGGTCCCCGGTCAGTCCAGCCCGAGCGAGAAGGCCGACTCCAGGTCGTGCTGGGAGTAGGTCCGGAAGGCGATGTGGGTCTCGGTCTCCATCACGCCGGGGACCTTGTTGATCTCGTCGGCCACCACCCGCGCGACATCGTCGTGGTCCTTGACGCGCACGAGTGCGATCAGGTCGATCTGGCCGGTGACGCTGTAGACCTCGCTGACCCCGTTCAGGGCGGCGATGGCCTCGGCCACCTCCGGGATGCGCGCGACGTCGGCCTTCACGAAGACGATGGCGGTGATCATGGGGTCAAGATATCGCGCCGTCAGGGTTGGTGGAGGGTCGCCAGGGCCCGGCGCTCGTCGAAGGGCGCGAGCGCGGCCCGCGAGTGCTCCACCGCGTCGTGGACAGCGAGGTGGCGCATGGCACCCCGGACAGGGCACGTCCACTCGCCCTCGACGTGCACCAGGCGAACGCCCGGTTGTTCGAGCCAGCGGAGGATCTCCTCGGACTCCTCCGCGCTCGCGGCGGGCGTCGGTCCCGGTCCGGTGACCACCGTCTCCGCGGACCCCCGTAGCTGCTTGACCCACACGCCGGCGTGGGCATCGGGAGGAATCACCCCGGAGGCTGCCAGACGCCCGTTGCGGATGACGTGCACCGCCCACCTGCTGTCGTCCTCCCTGCGCGCCGCTACCAGCTCGCCGCACGAGGAGAGGGCACCCAGGCGCTGGGTGCGCGACGCGGCCCTGACGAAGGCGGAGAGCCGGTCGCGATGAACGCCGGCCTCCTCGAACCGCTCGTCGGCCGCGAGACGGTCCATCCGGGCGGTGAGGGCGTCGACCACCTCGTCGGCGCGGTGAAGCAGGTTGTCGCGCACCGTCGCCACCAGGGCGGCGTAGTCGTCCATCGAGACGCTCCCGTCGCAGGGGGAGAGGCAGCGACCCATCTCGGCCAGCACGCAGGGAGACCTGGTCGCGGTGATGGCGAGCCGGTCGCTGCACTGGCGGATGGGGAAGGCCTCGTGCAGCGCGTTCAGGCACTTCTCGGCCTGGCGTCGCGAGGCGAACGGGCCGAGGTAGTCAGCGTCGTCCTCGGCCACCTTGCGGACCAGCGAGAGGCGCGGCCAGGGCTCGACGGTGAGCTTGAGCCAGTGCATCTTCTCGGGGTGGCGGCTGCGGCGGTTGTAGCGCGGCTTGTGGGCGGCGATCAGGCGCAGCTCGCGCACCCGGGCCTCCAGCGGGGTGGCGCACTCGATCCCGGTCACCGACGCTGCCAGGTTGACCATCTCGCCCATCCGCGAGCGGCTCTCGGAGGCGGTGAAGTAGGTGCGGACCCGGGTGCGCAGGTCGCGTGAGGTCCCCACATAGAGCACGCGCTGCTGCTCGTCCCGGAACAGGTAGACGCCGGGGGAGTGCGGCAGGTGCTCGGCCAGGTGCCGCTTGCGACGTACGGCGGGGCTGACGCGTGAAGTGAAGGTCTGCAGCTCCTCGAGGGTGTGTACGCCGAGGCCGCCGAGGCGCTCCATCAGCCCGTGGAGGACGTCGACGGTCGCCCGGGCATCGCAGAGTGCCCGGTGGTTGGGAGTGGTGCGCGATCCGAAGGTCACCGCGAGCGAGCTGAGCTTGCAGTTGGGAGCGTCGTCTCGCGTGATCACCCGCCGCGCCAGGCGTGCGGTGTCGAGCACCTCGAAGCCCGGCCAGGGACGCGCCTGTGCGGCGGAGAAGTGCTTGAGGAATCCGATGTCGAACGGGGCGTTGTGGGCGACCAGGACGCTCCCCTGGGCGAACTCGAGGAACGCCGGGAGCGCGGACTCGATCGACGGGGAGGAGGCCACCATCGAGTTGGTGATGCCGGTGAGCACGGCGATGAACGGCGGTATCTGGGCGTGCGGGTTGACCAGCGTCTGGAACTCGCCGAGGACCTCACCGCCGCGCACCTTGACCGCTCCGATCTCGGTGATCATCGCGCCGCCCTGGACCGAGGCTCCGGTGGTCTCGAGGTCGACCACGCAGAAGGTGAGGTCGCGCAGGGGGCGACCGAGCTCGTCGAAGCTCATCTGGGTTGCCCACCTGCTCATGACCCCGACGCTAGGCAGCGGCACCGACAAAACCCGGCAGGCAGGGCCGTGGTGGAGGCGCCGGAGGAGAGTGTCGGTGGCTGGTGGTGAAGTTCAGGGCATCACCTTCCCCGGTTGTATTGAGGAGCCCGAGATGAGCGTTCGCATCGACTGCGACAGCTGCCTGGTCCGAGGTCTGTCGTGTCACGACTGTGTCGTGACGGTCCTGCTCGGGCCGCCGCCCGAGCTCAGCTTCGACGCCGAGGAGCAGCAGGCTCTCGACGTACTCGCCCGGTCGGGCCTGGTCCCGCCCTTGCGGATGGTGACGCCCGTCGCCGGGCCAGAGGTGGAGTCGGCGTGAGCGGCTGACTGCTGTGACGCGACTGGCCGGTGAGGCGGGTGTGATAGCGATGTGTCGGACAACACACTGGTTCCGCCTCGTTGCCGCTTTGTGACTGCGGCACTTCTTCCCTAGTGTGTTTGGCTCATGGCCCATGGACCAGTGAACCGACCGGGTTCACCCAGGGCCGCGCCGAGTTCGAATCAGACATCTCCGGG
>JBDSXU010000256.1:0-1890 GCA_039926005.1 Marmoricola sp. | reverse complement strand
CAAGGGGAGGGCGGCCCCGCCAAAACGGCGGAGACCGATCCTCAGTGGACCTCCAGCGGGGTCGAGGACTGGATCGCGGGAGCCGCGGCGAGTCCGGATGTGAGTACGCCGGGGCGCCCTGGATGTGCTCGGTCTGCAGGTGCTCGTCGAGCTCGGACGGTGTCCTCCGGACCGGGCTTCGCGGTGATTCTCGTCAGGCTGGCAGGTGCCGTCTCGAACCACTCGCTCCACTACACACTTGGAACATTCAAGCTTCAACTAGCGTTGTGACGGCATACTCGAACCACCCCGGAGGTGCGCGATGCCAGCTGTGACCGTTGACGACCTGACCGTCCTGGACCGATTGAAAACTCCTGGACTGGGCGACACCGTGCGCCCGGTCAAGCAGCTCATCGAGGCGCCCAAGGGCTACGAGGGCGAGGGTTTCCCCGTCCGCCGTGCCTTTGCCGGCGTCGACCTGCGTGACCTCGACCCGTTCGTGCACATGGACCAGATGGGCGAGGTCGACTACGCACCAGGGGAGCCCAAGGGCACCTCGTGGCACCCGCACCGCGGCTTCGAGACCGTCACCTACATCATCGACGGCGTCTTCGACCACCACGACAGCCATGGCGGTGGCGGCACAATCACCAACGGAGACACCCAGTGGATGACCGCCGGTTCAGGGTTGCTCCACATCGAGGCTCCGCCGGAGTGGCTGGTGCAGAGCGGTGGCCTGTTCCACGGGGTTCAGTTGTGGGTCAACCTGCCGCGCGACGCCAAGTGGAACCCACCCGCCTATCAGGACATCCGCAGCGGTCAGGTCGGTCTGGCCACCTCGGCTGACGCGGGCTCGCTCGTGCGCGTCATCGCCGGTGAGGTCGGTACGACGCAGGGCCCCGGCTCGACGTACACCCCGATGACGATGGTGCACGCCACAATCGAGCCGGATGCGCGCCTCGACCTGCCGTGGGACGTCGACTACAACGCGCTGGTCTATGTGCTCGCGGGACAGGGAAGTGTCGGCGACCAGCAGGTCGCCGTCCAGACCGGCAACCTGGCCGTGCTCGATGCCGGCGACTTCGTGACGGTGAAGGCGGCGACCCACCAGGAGAGTCGTACGCCGGCCATGGACGTCCTGATCATCGGTGGCAGGCCGATCCGCGAACCGGTCGCGTGGGCCGGGCCGTTCGTGATGAACACCAAGGCCGAGGTGATGGCCGCGTTCGAGGACTTCCAGAAGGGCCGGCTCGGCACCATCCCGAGCGTGCACGGAGCGCCGACCACACCCGTGACGACCGCGGACTGACGCGATGACAGCTGAGGAGGGTGGAAGGGAGGAAATCGAGTTCGGCTGGGTCGCCGTCTCGATAGTTCCTCCGATCGGCTTGATCGTCGGGATCATGAAGGTCATCGAGAAGCGCCCACGAACCGGCGCGTTCATGATCGCGGTCGGCATCGCCAGCTTCTTCCTGTGGCAGTTCATCTTCTCGCTCGGGTAGACCCAAAGAACCGCAGGCCGGGGGTCCCGACCTGCGGTTCTTCACTTGGGGTGAGTAACGGGACTTGAACCCGCGACATCCGCCACCACAAGGCGGCGCTCTACCAGCTGAGCTATACCCACCATGGGATCTTGCGAGGCAAGAGTGTAGCGGTTCCTCAGCCGTTCTTTGACACCGGCCGGGCACCCGTCAGGGAGCCCTGGTGCCTGGCCGCAATCGCCTTGGCACTGGCCGAGTCAGGTCCGGGCGAACGCACGAAGACCGCCTCCCGGTAGTAGCGCAGCTCCTCGATGCTCTCCCGGATGTCGGCGAGCGCACGGTGGTTGCCGCCCTTGGACGGGGCGCTGTAATAGGCACGCGGGAACCAACGGCGCGAGAGCTCCTTGATCGAGGAGACGTCGACGATCCG
>JBDSXU010000255.1:0-4790 GCA_039926005.1 Marmoricola sp. | reverse complement strand
CCCTCCAACTTCCGGTCCCTGCACCTCGCGGCGGCGTTGTTCGTGGCCTGCGTCATCGGAATCGGTTCGGTGCCCGCCGCGGTGGCATCCACGGCCCCGGCCACCACACAGACCAGCACCGCACTGGCCGCGAGCGGTGACCACGACGTGGTGTCCCTGGACGGCGACTCGCCACACACCAGCAGCTCGGCCCGCCGCGCGTCGTACGCCTGGACCGGAAGCCGTGTCTACTACTACTCGACCGTCGCGGAGAAGTGGAACTGGAGTCTGCGCACAGCCGTCAACAAGTGGAACCACTCCGGTGGCGGCATCCGATTCGTCCGCACCACCAGCCGCAGCAAGGCACAGGTGAGGATCTCCTCCGCCGACACCGGAACGGCTGCTGGAATGGCCACCGTCGGCCGTGTGCACCACGCCTACGTGCACCTGAGCCGGGCGTACGCGAACGTGGACGAGCTCGACGCGCACTACCGCATCGAGGTGATGATGATCTTCGCCCACGAGCTCGGCCACGTGCTCGGCTTCCACCACTCGTCGGTGGCGTGTTCGCTGATGGCGCCGATGCTGGACGTCGAGGGCTGCAACGTGATCCCCCGTGCGGAGAAGCCCGGCTACTACCGGTGCCGCACCATCAGCGGCCCGCTGGCGGCCAGGTTCGTGCGGATCTACGGCGGAAAGGCGAAGTTCCCCGACAGCTGGTGCCCGATCGACACGATCCCATCGGCCCTGACCAGCGTGGACATCACCGGTGGGACGGATGCTCCCGTGACGATAAGCTGGGCTAGCCCCGCCAGCGTGTTGGCGGGTTCCAGCGTGAAGATCAACACCTGGCAGTCCGACTCCTGCGACGCGGTTCCCGACACCGCCGCGGCGACGTACGCCCCGGTCACCGCCGGTGCCTGGGAGGACCCCCAGTCCGAGTACGTTGGCACGATCTGCTTCGGCGTTCAGCTCGTCAACCGCTACGGCGCCGGTCAGCCGGCAGTGGCCCGCCTGCTGGGCTCCTGAGGCCCATCGCGTCCGTGATCTGGTCCCGTCCCCCGATGCGGGACCGGATCGCGGGACGGCGTACCACCTGATGGACCGCTGTGGCAGACTCGTGGCTGTGCAGCTCTTCGGCATCATTATCGACTAGCGCGACGGCCTCTGACCCAGAGCCCGCCGCGCTGACCTCTCGTCCTGACGAGAGGTTTTTTCTTTGCCCAGCCATCGCACAATGCCAGTCACACGAGCACCCGAAGGAAAGACGGACCCATGACGAGCGACCAGTTCCACGTCTACGACACCACCCTGCGCGACGGCGCGCAGCAGGAGGGGCTGAACCTCTCCGTCGCGGACAAGCTGGCCATCGCGCGGCAGATCGACGGGCTGGGCGTGGGGTTCATCGAGGGGGGTTGGCCGGGCGCCAACCCCAAGGACACCGAGTTCTTCCGTCGTGCCCGCGAGGAGCTCACGCTCAAGCACGCACAGCTCGCGGCGTTCGGCTCCACCCGGCGAGCGGGCCTGAGGGCCGCTGACGACCCCCTGATCGCAGCGCTCCGCGACTCGGGGGCGGGCGTCGTCACGCTCGTGGCGAAGTCCTACGACCGGCACGTCGAGCTGGCCCTGCGGACCACGCTCGAGGAGAACCTCGCGATGGTGCACGACACCGTCTCCCACCTGCGGGCCGAGGGGCAGCGGGTGTTCCTGGACGCCGAGCACTTCTTCGACGGCTATCGCGCAAACCGTGGCTACGCCCTCGAGGTGCTGCGAGCCGCGTTCGATGCCGGCGCCGACGTGGCCGCGCTGTGCGACACCAACGGCGGCATGCTGCCCGACTGGGTGGCCGACGTGGTCAACGACGTGGTCGAGACGACCGGTGTGCGCGTCGGGATCCACTGCCACAACGACACCGGCTGCGCGATCGCGAACACCCTGTCAGCGGTCGACGCGGGAGCGACGCACGTTCAGGGCACGCTGAACGGGTACGGCGAGCGCACCGGCAACGCCGACCTCGTGAGCGTGGTCGCCAACCTCGAGCTCAAGCTCGGCCGGATGGTGCTGCCCGACGGCCTGCTGCGGGAAGCCACCAGGGTCGCGCACGCGGTGGCAGACGTGACGAACTTCCCGCCCGCGTCGCGGCAGCCGTACGTCGGCACCTCGGCGTTCACGCACAAGGCGGGGTTGCACGCGAGCGCGATCAAGGTGGACCCGAACCTCTACCAGCACATGGATCCCGAGGGTGTCGGCAACGACATGAGGCTGCTCGTCTCGGACATGGCCGGGCGCGCCTCCATCGAGCTCAAGGGCAGGGAGCTCGGCTTCGAGCTCGAGCCGGAGCTCGTCAAGCGGGTCACCCAGCGGGTCAAGCAGCTCGAGTCGACCGGATACACCTTCGAGGCCGCCGACGCCTCGTTCGAGCTGCTGCTGCTCGAGGAGGTCGAGGGCGCGCGCCCGTCGTACTTCGACACCGAGTCCTGGCGCGTGATCACCGAGACCCGGCCCGGTGAGGAAGCCGTCTCCGAGGCGACGGTGAAGCTGCTCGCCGGTGGCGCGCGCACCGTCACGGTCGGTGAGGGCAACGGCCCGGTCAACGCGCTGGACCATGCCCTGCGCCAGGCGATCCAGCAGCTCTACCCCGAGATCGTGAAGTTCGAGCTGATCGACTACAAGGTCCGGATCCTCGACCAGGGGCACGGCACCGACGCCATCACCCGTGTGCTCATCGAGACCACTGACGGCGTCAGCTCCTGGGTGACCGTCGGCGTGGGCCACAACGTGATCGAGGCGTCATGGGGCGCGCTGCTCGACAGCCTCACCTTCGGTCTGCGTCGACACGGGGCCTGAGGGGATCGCGGGACGTCATGCGTCCTGGCTGCCATGACGTCCAGGTCGGGTGACGTCCGAGCGGTACCGTCGCGCTCATGAGTGAGCTGCACGACCTCACCGCGTTGGAACAGGGTGCGGCGATCCGCGAGGGTCAGGTCTCGAGCGCCGAGCTGGTGGAGCACTACCTCGGACGGATCGATCGCTGGTCCGAGGAGCTCGGTGCGTTCGTGACCGTGACGCGAGAGCAGGCCCGCGAGCAGGCTGCGTCCACTGTGTCGGGCGGCGGGCCGCTCGCCGGCGTACCCACCGCGATCAAGGACCTGAACGCGACCAAGGGTGTGCGCAGCAGTTTCGGGTCGCCTGTGTTCGCCGACTTCTTGCCCGACTTCGACGACGAAGTCGTGCAACGGATCAGGGCGGCCGGGATGGTCAGCCTCGGCAAGACGAGTACGCCGGAGTTCGGCTCGCCCTGCTACACCGAGCCCGAGGGTGCACCACCGGCCGTGACGCCCTGGGACAGCACTCGGATGGCGGGCGGTTCGAGCGGTGGGTCCGCATCGGCGGTCTCGGCGGGCCTGGTTCCGCTGGCGCAGGGCTCCGACGGCGGCGGGTCGATCCGGATCCCGGCCAGTTGCTGCGGCATCGTCGGGCTCAAGCCGACGCGCGGGCGCATCTCCGGAGCGCCGATGTACGGCGACCCTGTGGGCCTGGGGACGAACGGCCCACTCGCTCGCACGGTTCGGGACGCCGCGGCGTTCCTGGACGTGATGGAAGGTCGTGCCGTGGGTGACCCGTTCTGGGCGCCGGCGGGCTACGAGTCGTTCCTCTCGGCCTGTGATCGGCCGCCGGGCCGCCGCCTCCGGATCGCCCGCTTCAGCGAGCCGGTCATCGTCGACGCGGCTGTGGATCCCGAGTGCCGCACTGCCTTCGAGGACGCGAGCCGGTTGCTCGAGTCTCTCGGTCACGAGGTCGTGGATATCGAGGTGCCCCTGCTCCGCGAGGCCGTTCCCGTCTTCGAGACCTGCTGGGCCGTCCTCACAGCTCTGTCGGTGGTCACCCTGCCTGACGAGGCGAGATCGCTCCTTCGGCCGTTGACGACCTGGCTCGCGGACCGCGGGATGGCGGTCGGCGGACCGGAGTTCGGTCTGGCGATCGGCGAGCTCCGGCGGGTCGCGGCAGGGACACTGCTCGCGGTCTCGGCGTACGACGCGGTGCTGACGCCGACCCTTGCGGTGCCCCCGCTGCTGGTCGGCGCCATCAGGAACGACGCCGATCCGGCCGCTGACTTCGAGGCACAGAAGCGGTTCACGCCGTACACCTCGTTGTGGAACCTCACCGGCAGCCCGGCCATCTCGCTGCCGACCCACCAGACCGCAGACGGCTTGCCGGTCGGAGCGATGCTCGCGACGGCGCCGGGGGACGAGGCCGCGCTGCTCTCGCTGGCAGCGCAGGTCGAGCAGGCGAACCCGTGGGTGGACCGGACCCCGCCCTGCTGGTGACTCAGGCCTCGACGGTCCCGCCGGGTTCGAACCAGGCCGAGCGCCGCCAAACATGCGAATGTGTTTCGAGGGTCAGTCGGGGCGCGCAGGCTTCACTTGCGTGACATTCGCATGTCCGGCGGCCGCCACCAGCAGCGCGCAGTGGTCGATCAGCGCCTGGCGCAGGGGAGTGCCGCGCTCGGCGAAGGTGCGCTGGGCGGCGACGTAGTCCTGCTTGCCCTCGGGGGTCTCGATGCGGACGGGGCGCAAGCCGAGGTCGCTGAAGTCGTACGGCGAGGCGCGCATGTCGAGCTCGCGGATGTCCCACGCCAACTCGAAGCAGTCGGCGACCAGCTCGGAGGAGATCAGCGGGGTGAGCCGGAAGGCGTGCTTGTAGAGGTCCATTCCGGCGTGCAGACAGCCCGGTTGCTCGAAGGACGGACGGTCCTCGCGGCCGGGCTGCAGGGTGTTGAGCGGGCGCGCGCTGTCGGTGAAGAAGCGGAA
>JBDSXU010000254.1:0-4733 GCA_039926005.1 Marmoricola sp. | reverse complement strand
GGGCTCGCTAGCGAGCCGGTAGAACTGCTCGTCGGTCCCGGGGGTCTGGAGCGTGAGGATCCGCGCCTGGGGTGAGGTCACCATGAAGGCGTGTGGTGCTCCCCGTGGGATCACCGCCACTCCACCCTCCCCGAGGGACCGGCGCGTTCCGCCGAGGTCCAGAAGCATCTCGCCCTCGAGGACGTAGAACGTCTCGTCCGAGGCGGGATGCACGTGCACCGGAGTGACCTTGCCCTGTTCACCGGAGAACTCGAAGAGCAGGTACGCGCCGCCGGACTCCGCTGGGGTCACCTTCCAGGTGTGCAGGCCGCCGCCGCAGAACCAGCGTCGTTCGCCTTCGCCGCTGTCGCGGACGGTCACAGCGAGTGTGTCCATGGTGCGCCTCTTAACTGTTCGTGGGACTCATGTCCCATGATGAAACTAGGGTACCGTGAAGGTCATGTCAACGGCGTACGAGCAGTCCGGGCGCAGCCGGCAGAAGCAGCGAACCCGAACCGAGCTCGTGGACGCGGCCCGACGGCTCATCGCCCAAGGCGGAACGCCGCCGACCGTGGCGGAGGCGGCGAGCGCGGCCTCCATCTCGCGCACGACCGCCTACCGCTACTTCGGCACCCAGCGCGACCTGCTCGCCGCCGCGCACCCCGAGACCGAGCGCACCTCGCTGCTGCCCGATGACATCGGTGACGATCCAGAGGTGCGGCTGACTGCGGCCGTCGCCGCCT
The DNA here is from genome assembly GCA_039926005.1 of Marmoricola sp. Classification (GTDB taxonomy): domain Bacteria; phylum Actinomycetota; class Actinomycetes; order Propionibacteriales; family Nocardioidaceae; genus Marmoricola. The sequence goes on along the minus strand of JBDSXU010000254.1, from coordinate 4,011 downwards.
TCCTGGAGACGATCCTGGCCACCGAGGCCCAGCAGCGCACCATGCTCAGGCTCTCGCTCGAGTCCTCGACCAAGCCTGGTCAGCTCCCGTTGCGCAAGGGGCGCGCCATCGGCTGGTTCGAGGAGGCCTTGTCGCCACTGCTCCCGGAGATCGGCGCCGACGGGGTGCACCGCCTCGCGATCGCGGTGCGCAGCGCGGTTGGCATCGAGTCGCTGGTCTGGCTGCTCGATGTGGCCGCGTTGACGCGTGCGGACGCGGCGGCCCTGATGGCGACGTCGGCGGTCGCGATGCTGCGTCACGCGACCAGCGCAGGTTGATCGGCGTCGGGGATCAGTCAGCGAGCGCGTCGCGCACCGGCAGGAACTTCGCCTGTGCCTCGGCCAGCTCCGCCTCCGGGTCTGAGTCGGCGACGATCCCGCAGCCGGCGAAGAGCCTGACCTGGTGGCTGTCGATCTCGGCTGACCTCAGCGCGATGCCGAACTCGCCGTCGCCGTCGGCGTCCATCCAGCCCACCGGCCCGGCGTAGCGTCCGCGGTCCATCCCCTCGATCTCCGCGATCATCTCCACCGCCACCTTCGTGGGGGTGCCGCCGACAGCGGCGGAGGGATGGAGAGCAGCCGCCAGCTCGAGCACGCTCGCGCCGTCGGAGTCGTGGACGACGCCCGCGACATCGGTGGCCAGGTGCATGACGTTGGGCAGGTGCAGCACGAAGGGCACCTCGGGGACGTTCATCGAGGAGCAGTACGGCGCCAGCGAGTCGGCGACCGACCGGACGGCGTACTCGTGCTCCTCGAGGTCCTTCGACGAACGCGCCAGCTGTCCGGCCAGGGCGAGGTCGTGCTCGTCGTCGCCCGTACGACGGATCGTGCCGGCCAGCACCCGGGAGGTGACCAGGCCGCGCTCCCGGCGTACGAGCATCTCGGGTGTCGCGCCGAATAGTCCGTCCACGTGGAAGGTCCAGCACATCTCGTAGTCGGTGGCGAGCTGGCGCAGCGGCCACCGCACGTCGATCGGTGCGTCCGCGGTTGCGATCAGGTCCCGCGCCAACACGACCTTCTCCAGCTCGCCCGCGTCGATCCGTGACACGGCCTGGGCGACCACGGTCTCCCACGCGGCACCGCTCATGGCGCCATCAGCAAAGACGACGTTGCGTGGGGCGGGCACCTCGGCCTGGATGATCAGGTCCGGGAGGGAAGCGAGCTCGTCGTTGCCGATGACGGTGATCCACCAGCGGTCACCGCGGCTGCCGACGACGACGCGGGGGACCACGAGCACGCTGTCACCGGGGTCGTCGGCGAACCCGAAGCTGGCGAAGCTGATCAGTCCGCTGCCGGGCTTCTCGACCTCGTCGCGTACGACGGCCGCGGCGGAGACAGCGCGCCACCAGTCGACGGCGTCGGCGAACCGGTCGGGCCCGAAGGTCGAGATCCGGGCGGCCTCTCCCCAGGCGACCATTCCGTTGCCCCGCCGCAGCCAGGCCATCGGATTCTCGGGCGGGAGCAGGTCCAGGAGGTTCTCGGGGAGTCCCTCGGTCGCAGTCACCTCGACGGTGCGGGCGACGAGTCGGGGGACGGGCACCTCGCTCGTCGGGCTCGGGCTGCTCACCCAAAAAGCCTACGCGGTGAGGAATGCCGCCCGTCCCCGGATCCCGGGAGGGGCCCGGAGGGGGCCGGGGAGGGGGCACGGGAGGCGGTGGGGCAGGCGGTGGGCAGCCAGGTGGGGAGGGTCGTGACGGGCTGCGGTCGGTCGCCGGGAATCCTGGATAGTCCGAGACGCTCTGGTCGTCGGATCGGCCATTCGAGAACCAGAACGTCTCGGACTATCCGGCCGGGGGCCAAATCGTCTCGGACTACCCGACCCGGACGCGATCCCGTCAGGACCAGTAGACGACGACCTTGTCGCCGATCGCGACCTGGTCGAAGAGCCACTCGATGCCAGCACGGTCGCGGACGTTCACGCAACCGTGCGAGGCGCCGGCATACCCACGAGCGGCGAAGTCCGAGGAGTAGTGCACGGCCTGGCCTCCGGAGAAGAACATCGCGAACGGCATCTCGGAGTCGTAGAGCCTGGAGACGTGGTCACGCGACTTCTGGCCGACATGGAACAGGCCCTCGCGAGTGGGGGTGTACGCCGCGCCGAAGCGGACCGCCATCGTCCGCAGCACCTTGCCCTCCACCACCCAGCGGACAGTGCTGCTGGTCTTGTCGATGCACATCGCGCGCCCGGTGGTGCAGCGGGCGTCCAGCGGCGCGTTCGTCGAGGTGCTTCCCGGGAGCTTGTTGGCGAGCTCGTCGGCGGTCGGCGCGCGGGTCATCGCGGCGAGCCGGTTCAGGGTGCGCTGGTCGACGTACCCGGTCACCGCGATCTCGCGCTTCTCCTGGAACCCCCTCACCGAGGCGGTCGTGGTCGGGCCGTAGTCGTCGGTGACGTTGCCGGAGTACCACGCGATCTGCCGCAGCCGCGCCTGGAGGTCGCGGACCTTCGCGCCATGGTCACCGCGGCCCAGGAGTCGTGGTCCGGGTGGAGGGGTGGCTCGCGGTCGGGCGGACGGGAGTGGTGCGCTGAGCCTCGGGCGGACCGCGGCGGGTGCAGCCGTCGCGGTCGGAGTCGCGGCCGACGGGGTCGGCTTCGCGGGTTCGAGTCTCGGGCCCTGGGGCGCCGCGGCCGAATGGCCCGACGACGGGAGGAGGGACCGGCCTGAGGCGGCGCGCGCGACGCCGTACCCCAACGCCGAGGTGCCCAGGAGCACAGCCGAGATCATGGCCACAGTGGCCACTCTGTTCACTCTCGTACCCATGGTCCACATCCTCGCCTGAACAGCAACCTCACGAAGTACGACGCTCCGGCGCCCGGTTTGGTTCTGGCGACCCCGGATGCCCCTTCGGAGGGCGTCGAACGCTGCATAGGGTGACCACGTGATCCCGCACCCCACGACGCTGCTCCCAGTCCTGATCGATGCAGGGCTCCCACCGCCGCGGGGACCACGATGACCCGCGCCCAGCTCGACAAGAAACCTGCCGAGGTACGGGCGATGTTCGACGACGTCGCCCCGCGCTACGACCTCACCAACGACGTGCTCTCGCTCGGGCAGGACCGGCGATGGCGGCGTCAGGTGCTCGACGCCGTGGACCCCCGGCAGGGGGAGCGGGTGCTCGACCTGGCTGCCGGGACCGGTACGTCCTCGCAGCCGTTCCGCGACCGCGGCGCGATGGTCGTGCCCTGCGACTTCTCGGTCGGCATGCTTCAGGTCGGCAAGCGAAACCTGCCACACCTGCCGTTCACGGCCGGCGACGGGACGCAGCTCCCCTTCGCCGACGACACCTTCGACGCGGTGACGATCTCGTTCGGGCTGCGCAACATCGTGGACCCCGACGCGGGCCTGCGCGAGCTGCTGCGCGTGACCCGCCCGGGGGGTCGACTCGTGGTCTGCGAGTTCAGCTCACCCGTGTTCGCGCCGTTTCGTACCGTCTACATCGAGTACCTCATGAAGGCGCTGCCCTCGATCGCCAGGGCCGTTTCCTCCAGCCCCGACGCCTACGTCTACCTGGCCGAGTCGATCCGCGCCTGGCCTGACCAGGCCGGCCTGGCGGCGCGCATCGAGGCCGCCGGGTGGGGTCACCTCGAGTGGTGCAACCTCACCGGCGGAATCGTGGCGATGCACCGGGCGACCGCCTGAGCCCGAAGTTCAGTAGGCCTTGTGATGCACGCAGAGAACGTTCCCGTCGGGGTCGGTGAACCAGGCCGCTTGTTCACCCTCCATGGTGGCGACGTGGTCGACGGTCTTGAGCCCCGGCAGGTCGTAGTCCTCGAAGACCACGCCCCTCTGCTCGAGCTCCCGCACCTCCGTCGCGACGTCATCGACAGCCCAACTCATCGCGGTCGCCTGCGACCTCGTGCCTCCGGGCCGCGAGAGCAGCATCAGCGTCGCGCCGCCGCCGAGCGCGACATGGCACTGCCTTCACCGTTGCTCCCGGCGAGTTCCCGGCGGCAAGGGACGAATGCCGCGGCTTC
>JBDSXU010000253.1:0-5006 GCA_039926005.1 Marmoricola sp. | reverse complement strand
GTTCGCCGGCGCGGTGCAGAGCGCGCTCGCGTTGACGGTCGTGCTGCTGTTCGCGCTTTTCGGACTTGACCCCTTTAACGACCTGCTGATCAAGGTGAACACGCCCGGCGTGATCGGCATCATCCTGCTGCAGGCGCTCGCCGCGGCCGGGCTGATGGTGTGGGTCATCTACATGGTGGTCAAGCACCTCGACGTGCTCACGGGCGCGCCCAAGGACCAACGACGTGCTGGTCGCGGTTGTCCCGGCCGTGTTTCTGCTCGGTGTCGCCGGCGTGGAGCTGCCGCAATGATGGACCTGGTCGTCACCGCCGACCGGATGGCGCTCGAGGGGTACACCACCCACGAGGCCCAGGTCGGAGCGTCAGGGAGCTGATCACCGCGGCCGCGCTCGACTCTCCGAGCGTGCGAGTAAACCCTGAATCACTGCTGAGACGTTGAATGGCAGACCTGGCGCTGGAGGCGGGACACGGCACCAGGTCCGCCGGAATGGGGGCAGAAGTGCGCAACGAGGATGGCCGATTTGGCGCCGTCCCGCTGGTGGCTCCTCATGAGCAGGTGATCCTCGTAGGTCACGTGGCGTAGGTCCGGGACAACGACCCCCCACGCGGCTTCGTTGCGGTTCACCTCGGCCAACAACGCGTGGAATGCTCCTGGCGTTTTGCCCTGCGCCACGTAGACGGTCCCGAGGTTGAACCCTTCCCTGTCGGCGAAGGCCTCGAGCTCGGCCTCCACTTCGGGAAGGTCGGTGCGGCTCGTCAGGACGTCGGCGCGGATGTAGCCGAGCAGCAGCGGCGGGGTGTGGTCGCTCATGGCCTGGCCGCCAGGAGGAACCACCCGGCACTGTTCGGCGGCAGCTTCTCGCCGACTTCGGGATCGCTGCCGAGCAGAAGCTGAGACCTTGCTGGCGCGCACACCGGCCGCGGCGAGCAGTTGACGATGCACCCGAAACCGTCACCGCGCGTGAATCCGAGCACGCCCGACCCCGGCGGCAACCAGTGGAACCCGCTCGAGGACAGAGCAGGGATGCGGTGACGCAGGGCGATGGCTTCGCGGTAGAGCCGCAGCATGGACTCGCCGGACTCGAGTTGTCGGTCCACTGAGTGGTTGGCGAACCAGTCGGGTTGGGGCAGCCACGTGGGCGCGCGGGTGCCGGTGGGGGAGAAGCCGAAAGAGTCCTGTGTGGCCGCCCAGGGCAGGGGGACACGGCAGCCGTCGCAACCCCGCCAGGCACCGTTGGTGCGGTGGAACATCGGGTCGGTGAGGACGTGGTCGGGCAGGTCGGTGACCTCGGGAAGTCCGAGTTCCTCGCCTTGGTAGAGGTACGTCGACCCCGGCAGCGCGAGCATGAGAAGAGCGGCGGCCCGGGCCCGGGTGAGCCCGAGGTCGATGTCACCGGGGGTGATGCCGGGGGCGCCTCCGGCGTAGCGGGTGACGGATCGTGGCATGTCCTGGTTGTTGAGCACCCAGGCGACGGGGGAGTCATAGGCGGCGACCGTCTCGAGGCCTCGGTCGATGACCTGGGAGAGCGACTCGGCCTCCCAGGGGGCGCGGAGGAACTCGAAGAAGAGGTTCTGGTGCAGCTCGTCGCGATGTTGGTAGGCGGCGAGCCCGGAGGGGTCGAGCACACCGACCCCGCCGATGAGCACCCGCTCGTGGCCGGTTCGTTCGGTGTATTCATTGGCGAGGGTGCGCCAGCTGCGCCGCGCGTCGTGGACCTCTGGCTGGTTCCAGGCGTGTGGGTTGACCGGGTCGCCGGTGAGTTCATCATCGATGGCGAAGGGGTGGTCGGGGAGTCCTTCGCGCTTCTGGAGGCCGTGCGCCGCGTCGATGCGGAGGCCGTCGACGCCGCGGTCGAACCAGAACCGGAGCACCTCCTCGAAGTGCTCGGCCACCTCGGGGTTGGCCCAGTTGAAGTCCGCCCGCTCGGGGGCGAAGGTGTGTAGGTACCACTGCCCGGGCAAGCCGTCGGGTTCGCTGATCCGGTGCCAGGCGGTGCCGCCGAAGATGGAGCGTCGGTTGTTCGGGGGCAGCTCGCCGTAGTCGCCGGTGCCGTCCGCGAAGTGGAAGCGGCGGCGTTCCGGGCTGCCCGGTCCGGCTGCCACGGCGGTGCGAAACGACGGGTGCTCGACCGAGCAGTGGTTTGGAATCACGTCGACGATGACCTTGATGTCGAGCCGGTGGGCGTCGCGGACCAAATGGTCGAAGCCGGCCAGGCCGCCGTACTCCTCGTGGACGGCCATGTAGTCGGAGACGTCATAGCCGTGGTCGTGCAGAGGCGAGGCGTAGAGCGGGTTGAGCGTGATCCCGTCGACCCCCAGGCTGCGCAGGTAGGGGAGCCTGCTGCGGACGCCACCGAGATCCCCGATCCCGTCACCGTCGGAGTCTTGGAAGCTGCGGACGTAGATCTGGTAGAAGACGCCGTTCCGCCACCATCCGGGGTTGCCGCCTGGCCGGCCGCAGCGACTGGGGGTCGCGGTCGGAGCGGCGGAAAGGATGATCATGGGTGCCTCGGATAGTGGGGAACGGCGAGGCTTCCACAGTGGCTGGAACATCGGCTCCCGGCATCCGAAGAGGTACGCAGACGGGTACGTAGATCGGTGGTCTACGTAGTCAGTGAGCCTGCTGCTCGGCCATCCAGCCGACGACCTGGAGACGCGAGGTGAACCCGAGCTTGCCCAGGATGCGGTCGACGTGGGTCTCTGCCGTGCGCAGCGAGATGACGAGCCGAGCCGCGATGTCCTTGTTGCTAAGGCCCTCGGCCAGCAGTTGTGCGATCTCCAGCTCGCGCGGGGTCAGCCCTCCGGGAGCCCCGGGGCTGAGCCTCGTGAGGCTGGGTCGGTCGGTTGGGGGGGCGTCTTCGTCCAGGGCCAGGGCGACGGCCTGCTCCAAGGAGTACGAGGCACCCTCCGCGAACGCCTGCTCGAACCTGGCAGCGCTCAGGGCCTCGCGCGCCGTTGCCTGGGAGCGCTGGTCGATCAGGCCGTACGCGTTGGACTCGTCGACCTTCGCCCCGCTGGTGCGCCAGACAGCCTGGGACGCTCCGAGCAGTCGGGTTGCTCGCTCGTCGGGTGCTGCGGCAGCAGCGCACCAGGACAGCGCCTGGACACCGAAGCTGATCCCGGTCAGGTCGTGCATGGTTTGGAACAACCGCACGCAGTCCCTCAGGGACTGGGTGGCCTGCCCGTGCTCTCCAGCGCGCCAGAGCGCGATGCCGACGCTCCAGAGTGCATAGGCCTTCGACGACAGCGCGCCGTGGTGCTCCGCCAGCGCCAGGGCCTGCCGGCTGAACTCGTCGACACGGGGGTCGTCGAGGAAGAACATGGCCGCTGAGAGCAGAATCAGGGTGTCGAACTCGCCGAGCGGGTTCCCGACCGACTGGAAGCCGGCCCGTGCCTCCTCCAGCACCTCAACCGCAGCCAGCAGGTCTCCCTGGTAGAGCTTGGCGTGTCCCCTGCCCTCCTTGATGCGGGCCCGGAGCAGATCGTCGTCGAAGCGCTCGGCGAGCTCAGAGGCGGCGTCCATCATCTCGCCGGTCTGGCCGAACTCGCCGGCGAACATCGCCAGATAGCCCGTGGCCCAGAGAGCGGTGGCCCGGCTGGGCGTCGGCTCCGTCGCGAGCGCGAGTGCCCGGATGAGGTACCGATGGCCCTCGCGCAGGAACCCGGCGAACCAGAAGTTCCACATAGGTGCGGCAATGTCGAGCGCGATCGGTGCCTCGCCGGGCTCGGAGAGGCAGAACTCGAGCGCCGCCCGCAGGTTGTCGTGCTCACGACGCAGCCGGACGAACCATTCCGCCTGCTGGGGGCTGAAGCACTCGGCGGCGAACTGAGCTGCGAGCGACCGATAGTGGTCACGGTGCCGGGTCTGCACCGGCTGCATCTGGTCGTGGTCGAGGAGGCGCTCGGCGCCGTACTGCCTGATGGTCTCCAGCATCTGGTACCAGGCGGCGCTGTGATCGGTCGCCTGCTGCCGGACGACGATCGACTTGTTGACCAGGCCCGCAACCAGCCCGAGGACGTCGTCGCGGAGGATCCCGTCACCGGAGCACACCGCTTCGGCGGCATCGAGATCGAACCCTCCCGAGAAGACCGAGAGCCGGGCCCACATCAGCTGTTCCGCGGGCGAGCACAGGTCGAAGCTCCAGCCGACGGTGGCGTCCAGCGCCTGCTGCCGGGCCGGCGCGGCACGTCTGCCGCTGGTGAGCAGCTGGAAGCGGTCCTCGAGCCGGTCGAGGATCTGCGTCGGTGAGAGGATGCGCAGCCACACCGCCGCGAGCTCGATCGCCAGGGGTATGCCATCGAGCCTTCGACACAGCTCCACCACCGTGGCCCGGTTGTCGTCCACGATCTCAAAGCCAGGCGCCACCGCTCCGGCCCGGTCAAGGAAGAGCGTCACGGACTCGAATTGAGTGGCGTCGCCGACCAACACCTCGCGGTCGGCCTCCGGAACGGACAGGGGCGGCACCGAAAGTATCTGCTCGCCCTCGACACCGAGCACGTGCCGGCTGGTCGCGAGGATGCGCAGGCCCGGGGCGGCGGCCAGCAGCTTGCTGGCCAGCACGGCGCACTCGTCGGTGAGGTGCTCGCAGTTGTCGAGCACCACCAGGAGCTGCTGGGGCTCCAGGTACGACGCAAGGTCGGCGGTGGGGTCTGCCGAGACCTGGCGCAGCTCGAGGGCATTGGCAAGGGTGTGCGCCAGCAGCTGAGGGTCGTGGAGAGCGGCGAGCTCGACGAACCACACCCCGTCGGGGAACGTACGCCGGACCTCGGCCGCCATCCGCATCGCCAGCCGCGTCTTGCCGACTCCACCGACACCGGTGAGCGTCAGCAGGCGGCAGCTGGCCAGCAACCTCCGGGTCTCGGTGAGCTCGCGCCGCCGCCCCACGAAACTGGTCAGCTCGGCGGGCAGCGCCCCTCGACCTGACGGTGTCGGCTTCCTACTCGCCATACCGGTTTCCGTCTCTCCCCTGCCCCGAGACATCGACTCGTGCTGAGCGCCGACAAAGC
>JBDSXU010000252.1:0-4249 GCA_039926005.1 Marmoricola sp. | reverse complement strand
GAGCCGGCACGAGCAGGACGACGAGCTCTGGGTGATCCGCCACGGTGAGACCGAGTGGAGCCGTGACGGCCTGCACACCTCGCACACCGAGCTCGAGCTCACGCCCGAGGGCGAGGACGTGGCTCGACAGCTCGCCGGCCGGCTCGAGGGAGTCGAGTTCGATCTCGTCCTGACGAGCCCACGCCTGCGTGCCCGTCGTACGGCCGAGCTGGCGGGGTTCCCGGATGCCCATCTCGAGGACGACCTCACCGAGTGGGACTACGGCGACTACGAGGGACTCACCACGGCCACCATCCGCGAGGACGTGCCGGGATGGACGGTGTGGTCGCACCCGTGCCCCGGCGGTGAGACGGCCGAGCACGTGTCGCGCCGGATGGACCGTGTGGTGGGCAAGGTGCGCGCACATGGCGGCAGGGTCCTGGTGTTCAGCCACGGTCACGCGTCGCGGTCCCTGGCGGCCCGCTGGCTGGACCAGCCAGTCGAGGAGGGGCGGCTGTTCACGCTCGACACGGCGACGATCTCGGTGCTTGCCTACGAGCGCGAGTCGCCGACCATGGCGCGCTGGAACTCCTGAGCGAACGCAGCGTCTACTACTCTCGACCCGTGCCGCTCGCCGCGTCGTGTCCCCGCTGCACCTCGCCGGTCACCGGTGAGGGTCCCTCCTTTGCCTGCACGATCCACGGTCCGACCGAGCCGCTGTGGCGTCCTGAGGAGGCCGACTACGACTCGTTCGCCGATCTCGTCGGACGCAGCGACGACCTCCCGACCTACCTGCCCTGGCCGATGAGCCCCGGTTGGTCGATCGCCGACTTCGGCTGCGTGGGCAACGCCAAACGTGTGCGCGCGACGGTCACCACGACGGTCGGGAGCAGTGACCTGGACGGCGAGGTCGAGGTCACCATCGTCTCCGAGGAGCCGGGCGTCGGCCTGGGCGCGCGCTGCGCCGGCACGACCTACGACGACCCCGGGCCGCAGATCAGCAGCGGGTCGCCGTCGATCCATGTCCGGGCAGGGGGACGGACCGTCCCGCTCTGGCTCGTCGAGGACTCCCGCGAGGTGACCCAAGCGGCGACGGTCATGGCCTTCGACGAGGATCTCCTGGCCCGGGCCGTCTTCGCGGGCGAGGCTGACGGTCGCTGGCTGTGGCTGGTGATGAAGCCCGCTTCGGCTGCGTTGCTGCTCCACGACGACTGGTTGCTGGCCGACGTGACCGGTTTCGGACCGGAGGCTCTCGAGATGCCGTTCGGCGGTCCCCGTCCCGCCTGGTGAACAGTTCGGGAAAATAGCGAGAAGACGCGCCGTCAGCAGGGCGGGACGTGCGTCGCGCGGGCAGCGCCGTACGGCACAATGTGCGGTGATGACCAAGACCCACGTGCTCGCCGTCGCCAACCAGAAGGGCGGCGTCGCCAAGACGACCACCGTTGCCTCGCTAGGCGCTGCGCTGGCTGAGCGGGGCCAGCGGGTCCTCCTGGTCGACCTCGACCCGCAGGCCTGCCTCACCTTCAGCCTGGGCATCGACCCCGAGGACCTCGACATCTCGGTCCACCACGTGCTGACCAAGGGCCTCGACCCGGCCGAGGCCATCATCTCGACCGACGACGGTGTCGACCTGTTGCCCTCGACCATCGAGCTGGCCCGGGCGGAGGCCGATCTCCTGACCCGCACCGGCCGCGAGTACGTCATCCGCACGGCCATCGAGGACACCGACGGCTACGACTGGGTGCTGCTCGACTGCCCGCCCTCGCTGGGCGTCCTCACCGTGGCGGCGCTGACCGCGGCGACCGGGGTCCTCATTCCGCTCCAGTGCGAGACCCTCTCCCACCGTGGAGTGGGCCAACTGCTCGACACGGTGCACGACGTCAAGCGCTTCACCAACCGTGAGCTCGTGGTGTGGGGCGTGCTGCCGACGATGTACGACGGCCGCACCAACCACGCTCGGGCCGTGCTCGAGACCATCTCCGAGACCTACGACCTCGACGTGATCGAACCGCCTATCCCCAAGTCGATCCTGTTCGCGGAGGCGCCTGCCGCCGGGCGTTCGATCCTCAGGACCTCCCGCACCAACAAGGGAGCCCAGGCCTACCGCGACGTCGCGACCGGACTCCTGAACAGGGCCTGATCGTTGACCGGGAGCACCCACCGCGCGAAGCCTCGCTACGGGCGGTTGGCGGCAGCCGGCTCCGCTCTCGTGGTCACGTTGGTCGCCCTCCTCGGCGCGATGGGCGTGCTGCCCGCCGGTGCCCGCGCGGCTGCCGCAGCCGAGAACAAGAGCGCCGGCCAGGTGGCCACGCTGAGCGGGCTGAAGATCCCGGATGCGACCTCCCGACAGGTCACGCCACCGGTGACCCAGCAGACGGATTCCGAGCCGTCCACCACGGCGTTGCCTGCCGACACCGGTGAGGGCAAGCGCGTGGTCTTCGACATGAGCGACCAGCGCGTCTGGCTGGTCGAGGACGGCGACGAGGTGGTCCGCACCTACCTGGTCTCGGGGAGCCTCACCGACAACCTGGACCCGAGCACCTACTCGGTCTACTCGAAGTCGCGCTGGGCCGTGGGCATCGGCGACACCGGCGTGATGCAGTACTTCACCCGGTTCACCCACGGCGACAACGCTGCGATCGGCTTCCACAGCATCCCGACCAAGCACGGCAAGGCCTTGCAGACTCACGCGCAGCTCGGGACTCCGCGCAGCCACGGTTGCATCCGTCAGGCGCTGCCCGATGCCAAGAAGCTGTGGGACTTCGCGCCCGTGGGCACGAAGGTCGTCGTCACCGCCTAGAGCGGTGACCGGCTACTCGCCGGCTGCGGCAGGCCTGCCACCACGCGTCCGGCTGCGGCTGCGGTTGCGTTTCTTCGCGGGACGGTCGCCGGTCTTCTCGGCCGACCCTGCCTGCTGACGGCTGTCGTTGCTGCCCTGCGCGTCCTTCGACCCGCCCTGGCTGCGACCGCGGCCGGCACCGCCACCCTGGCTGCGTCCGCCACTGCGTCCACCGCTCTCGGGGCGCGGCTTGCGCTCGATCGTGCCCTCGGGCACGATGCGGCCCGTGGTCCCGGGCACGATCCCCTGGTCGTGCAGGAAGTGGTCGGAGCTCGAGTAGGTCTCCAGTGGCTCGTCGAAGGGCAGGTCGTGCGCCTTGTTGATCATCTTCCAGCGGTGGAGGTCCGCCCAGTCGACGAAGGTGATCGCGATGCCCGTCGCGCCCGCACGGCCGGTGCGGCCGATGCGGTGGAGGTAGGTCTTCTCGTCCTCGGGACAGGTGTAGTTGACGACGTGGGTCACACCGGTGACGTCGATGCCGCGCGCGGCGACGTCGGTGGCCACGAGCACCTGCAGCTTTCCCTCGCGGAACCTGGTCAGCGCACGCTCGCGTGCTGCCTGGGCCATGTCGCCGTGCAGGGCGCTGCTCTTGAACCCGCGCTCCTCGAGGTCGTCGGCGATGCGCTGGGCCTGACGCTTGGTGCGGGTGAAGACGATCATCAGGTCCGCACCCTCGGCCTGGAGCAGGCGACCGATCATCTCGGGCTTGTCCAGATCGTGCGCCTGGTAGATGAACTGGGCGGTGGCGGGGACCATCTGGTCGTCGGCGGCCGACTCGGCGCGGATGTTCATCGGGTGCCGCATGTGGGTGCGCGCGAGGGACACGATCGCAGCCGGCATGGTGGCCGAGAACAGCATCGTCTGCCGGGTCTCAGGGGTCTGCTTGAGCAGGCGCTCCACGTCGGGGAGGAAGCCCAGGTCGAGCATCTCGTCGGCCTCGTCGAGGACGAGTGACTTCACGTGGGAGATGTCCAGGGCCCGGCGGTTCATCAGGTCGATCAGCCGTCCCGGCGTACCGACGACGACCTCGACACCAGCGGCCAGGGCGTCGAGCTGGCCCTCGTAGGGAACCCCGCCGTAGACCGTGAGGACGCGGATGCCGCGGTCCTTGCCAGCCATGGTGAGGTCCTTGCTGACCTGGAGGGCGAGCTCACGGGTGGGGGCGACGATCAGGGCCTGGGGCTTGCCGGGTGCGGCGAGGTCCTCGAAGTCCGGGTCGTGCTGGGCGACTGCGCGTTGCAGCACCGGGATGCCGAAGGCGAGGGTCTTGCCCGTTCCGGTGCGTGCCTGTCCGATCAGGTCGGTGCCCATCAGGGCGACCGAGAGGGTCATCTCCTGGATGGGGAAGGGGGTCACGATGTTGGCGCGCTCGAGCGCGTCCGCGATTTCGGGGAGTACCCCGAGCTCTCTGAAGGTAGTCAGGATCTTGCC
>JBDSXU010000251.1:0-8128 GCA_039926005.1 Marmoricola sp. | reverse complement strand
CTCGTCTACCTCGCGATGCAGGACCCGCAGGCATCGATGCCCTGGGCGGCCGCGTGTGCGGCCGTGACGATCGGACTGGTCAGCTATGCGATCGCCGGCCGGGTCGGCGTACCCCCGCTCGTGGTGGTGGTCCCCGCCCTCGTCCCGATGCTCCCTGGTCTGATGATCTTCCGCGGGCTGAGCTACATGTCCGACGGGCAGACCCAGGGCATCCTGCAGCTCTCGGCGGCCGCGGCCACGACGATCGCGCTGTCGGCGGGTGTGATCATGGGCGAGTCCATCGCCCAACCACTCAAGCGCAACGTGAGCCGCAACGTGAGCCGCATCGAGGGTCGCCTCGAGGGTCGTCTCGCCGGTCCGCGGATGGTGGGCGTGATGCACGGGCACCTGCCCCGGCGCACTCGCACCGGCACCAGGACCGGCACCAGGACCGGCTGAAGCTCAGCGGCGGAGCGGCGGTTGCGAGTTGAAGGCCCACAGGGTGTGGCGGTCGATCAAGCTGATCATGCGATGCAGGGTATTCATGTTTTCTCCTCCGATTGGATCGTTCCAATGACATCGTTCCAATGACAGTGTGCAGAACGTCCGTGAGCGCCAGATCATGCCCGCGCAACGGACATGTGTGGCGAGAGGTGAGTCACGAGATCCCGGTCACAACCCCGCCCCGGCCCGCAGTGTCCACGCCGCGTTTCGCAGCTCGGGGGACACTGGCGAGGTGAGCCGACCACGCATCCCCCTCATCGCCGCACTGGCGTTCGCGCCGTCGTTGCTCACGGTTGCCCGAGGGGTACGACGGTCCCTCGGCGCCGGCAACCGGCGCTTGGACTACTCCGACTCGCCGCAGTTCGAGGACGGCCTGTTCCACAACCGGCTACCGGCCACGCAGGCGCCTTCGGGGGGCGGCGCCGGTCTTGCGGCCGAGTTCGCCACCAAGGGAAGTCGCGGCAAGCCACTTCGACCGGTCCACCTGGCCACCCCTGATCTGTCGGCGCAGGCCGCCCCGCTCGCGGCCACCTGGCTCGGTCACGCGACCGTCCTCCTGGAGATCGAGGGACGCTGGGTGCTCACCGACCCGGTGTGGAGCGACCGCGTCTCGCCGTCCCGGAAGGTCGGCCCCCGACGCAACCACCCCGTGCCGATGCCGCTGGGCGATGTGCCGCGGCTCGATGCGGTGCTGATCTCGCACGACCACTACGACCACCTCGACACCGCGACGATCGACACGCTGCTCTCGACGAGCTCGGCCGACGGCAACGACTTCGCGTTCATAGTGCCGCTCGGCATCGGCGAACACCTGAGTCGCTGGGGCGTGCCGCAGAGCCGCATCGTCGAGCTCGACTGGGACGAGTCCCACGAGGTCCGCGGACTCACGTTCACCTGCACCGAGGCCCGTCACTTCTCCGGGCGCAGCCTGGGCAGCAACACCACCCTGTGGGCAAGCTGGGTCATCGCTGGGCAGGAGCGCCGCGTCTTCTTCGGCGGCGACTCCGGCTACACGCCCGCCTTCGCGGACATCGGTGCGCGCCACGGGCCGTTCGAGCTGACGATGCTGCCCATCGGCGCCTACGACGCTCGCTGGCCCGACGTGCACATGGACCCGGAGGAGGCAGTGCGCGCCCACCGCGAGCTGCGTGGCGGGGCGTTGCTGCCGATCCACTGGGCGACCTTCGACCTGGCCTTCCACGAGTGGTCGGACCCGGTCGAGCGGGTGGTCAAGGAAGCGTCGAACGCCGGCATCGACCTGGCCGTGCCGGCTCCGGGCAGGCGGTTCGAACCAGGCAAGGACCTGCCGACCGAGCCGTGGTGGCACGCATCCGCCTGATCGGTGCGTGAGGGTCACCACGTGACTGGGAACAGGTGACTGGGAACACGTGACTGGGAACACGTGACTCGGAACACGTGGTTGAAACTTGCACAGTCGCGCCACTCTCGGCAGAGTTGCCGGCTTCAGCGGCATCATCGCCGCCACCCGCAGAGCATCTCTGCCGGCTCCCTTACGACTCCTCGCCCGTTGCCCGACCGAGAGGCATCCCACGTGTCGCTGTCCCTGCTTCGTCCACCCGTCCTCAAGACTGATATCTCCGGAATCGGCCGCATCGGCTCTCCGGACGACGTGCTCGAGCCCCGTCCGCGGCTGGCTCTTCGCCGCCAGATCATGGCGGTCATCGTCCCGGCGTGGGCCGAGCCCGGTGCCGACATGACGGCCTACGCGCGCGCCCCGCGCGATGTCGTCGGCGAGGCCGCCGGGGCCCTCGTCGCGCACCTGAAGGGCGACGAGGTCGTCACGGCCACCGACGACGGTCGTCTGGTGCTCCGGCTCCGGCACGAGGACCGCAGCGCGCGCCCTGTCCGGCTGCAGGAGATGGCTTATCACGCGATCGAGGCCTTCGACCAGCTCGGCTTCCATGCCGGAGTCCTCGACCTCGGGGTCGGCTGGGCGCCGATCACCCGCAAGCACCAACCCGATGTTGCGGTGGAGTACGCCGACGCGGCCGCCCGCGAGTCGGTCCGCCAACGCGACCTCCAGCCCCTCGAGCTCGGCGCGAACAAGAGCACCCGCTCACCGCGCATCGGACTCTGGTCGTTCAGCCACCAGGTGCTGCTCGCGACGGTCGGCAGCGTGCTGCTGCCATTCGTCGGGCTGGTGACGGCCTACCTCGTTGGGCTGGACCTTTCCGACATCCTCTACTGGGGGCTCGTCGCGACCCTGTTGATCACGGCGGTGATGATCTGGGCCGAGTGCTTCCGGGCCCTCGAACCGCCTGTGCTCCCTGCGGAGCCGAGCGAGCCGGCCCCGCGCGCGACGGCGATCATCGCGGCGTACCTCCCCAACGAGGCCGACACCATCGTGGAGACCCTCGAGGCCTTCCTCGCGCAGGAGTACTCCGGCGGCCTACAGGTCGTGCTCGCCTACAACACGCCCGGACCGATGGCGGTCGAGCCGCGGCTCGAGCTGATGGCCCAGAACAACCTGAACCTCGATGTGGTCAGGGTCGAGGACAGCACCTCGAAGGCGCAGAACGTCAACGCGGCGCTGCGCGTGGCCGAGGGCGAGTTCGTCGGCATCTTCGACGCAGACCACCACCCGATGCAGGGCGCCTTCGAGCGCGCCTGGCGCTGGCTCGCCGAGGACGCCGACGTGGTCCAGGGCCACTGCGTCATCCGCAACGGCTCCGACTCGTGGCTCACCCGACTGGTGGCCGTGGAGTTCGAGCAGATCTACGCCGTCGCGCACCCCGGTCGCGCCGCGCTGCACGACTTCGGGATCTTCGGTGGTTCCAACGGCTACTGGCGGAGGTCCGCCCTCGAGCAGATCCGCCTGCGCGGCTCGTTCCTGACCGAGGACATCGAGGCGTCGATGCGGGTTCTCCAGGTGGGCGGGCGCATCGTCAACGACCCGGGCCTGGTCAGCCACGAGCTGGCTCCCGACAACCTCGGGACCCTGTGGCGTCAGCGGATGCGCTGGGCGCAGGGCTGGTTCCAGGTCTCCTGCCGACACCTCGGCCCCACGCTGCGGTCGCCGTACCTCACGCTGCGCCAGAAGCTGGGCGCGGCGTACCTGCTGGGCTTCCGTGAGGTCTACGCGTGGATCTCCATGCTCGCCTGGCCGCTGTTCGGGTTCCTTGTGTGGCGTGACGGTGGCCTCGACCTCTCCTCGCCGATCTTCATGCTGGCCACGCTGTTCGTGTCGGTCTCCGGACCGGTCCAGACCCTGGCCGCGTGGCGGCTCGCGACGCCGGAGCTGCGCAAGCACCCGAAGTGGTTCCTCTACGCAGCCGTCGCCAACCTGTTCTTCTACACCGAGTTCAAGAACCTGATCGCCCGGGTTGCGCACCTCAAGCAGCTGCGCGGCGAGCACCAGTGGGTCGTCACCCCGCGCACCGCGTCGAGCGTGACCACCCCCGATCCAGTCCCTGACACCCCCACCGCGGAGGTGGCCGCATGAGCACGCTGACCCATTCGATGACCCAGACGGGGACCCAGACGGGCACCCAGACGGGTACCCAGACTGGCACCCAGACGGGCACCCAAACGGGGACCCAAACTGGGACCAACAAGCCGTCCCGTCCGATCTACCCCTTGACGTGGCTGCGTGGCCTGGCGGCGCTGTCCGTCGTGGTCTTCCACGCCTACCAGAACAACCGCAGCGGTCCGCAGAGCGTCTGGCCCTGGTCGGGCGGCGCCCACCAGGCGATGCTCGGCACGGAGCTGTTCGTGGAGATGTTCTTCGTGCTCTCCGGCTTCGTCCTCTGGCTGCCGATCGCACGCACCGCGCTCGACGGACGAGTGGGTCGCCCTGGCTGGGTGATGCTCTTCCGACGGATGGCCCGGCTCCTTCCGCTCTACTACGCGGTGGTGCTCGTCGTCTGGGCACTGACCAACCCGTCGCTGCCGGGGCACTGGCAGGACCTGTTCCTGCACCTGAGCTTCACGCACATCTACAGCGACGAGTACATCTTCTGGACCGATGGTCCGGCCTGGTCGCTGGCCGTGGAGTTCCACTTCTACGTGCTGATGGCCTTGTCGGTGCCGCTGGTCCACGCGGGCGTACGACGGGTCAGCTCGCGCCGCGCCCGGCTGGCGATCGTCCTCGTGCTCCCGGTCCTCCTGCTCGTCACCGGTCTGACCTACCTGGCCTGGGAGACCGTCTGGTCCCCGGCGGCTATGGACAACTGGTCGGTGCTGTTCTCGCCGCTCTCGCGTGCCGCTGACTTCGGCGTCGGGACCGGGCTCGCCGTGATAGCTACCGCTGGGGTGCGACTCGGCGTCAAGGCTCGTCTTGCCTGCGCCGCCATCGGCCTGACCGCTCTCGGAGTGCTCGTCGCTCAGCGCCCGTTCGTCTTGATCGGGGAGTGGTGGCACCCGGCGTACGCCGTGGCGATCGCCGTCGCACTCACCTCGATCGTGCTGCACGACGGGCCGTGGCCGGCCGTGCTCGAATGGCGCGGACTGGCCTGGATCGGTGGTCTCGGCTACGGGATCTACCTGATCCACGAGCCGGTGATGCGGCTGGCCGGTGGCCTGGGTCTGCTCCCGGAAGCGCGTCCGGGACCATGGTTCCTGATCACCGCGGCGATCGTGGTGGTGCCGACGACGCTTCTCGCCTGGCTCAGCTCGCGGACGATCGAGCGCGCCGGACTGCGGGTGACCTCGACCATCGACCGCGACGGAAGACCGAAGGACTACTACGCCCACATGCGGCCGGTGGCGTCGTCGGTCTGAGAACCTTCCACCGTCGATCCCCAGCCCTCCCGGACTGCACTTCGGGCAGTCGCTGGTCGCACGTAGGGTTGGCACGACATGAGCACGCGGTTCCCGATCCCCGGTCTTCGCGCCGCCGAGGCGACGCCCGAGGACCATGGGTCGGGAAAGCGTCGTCGTCGTCCCACGCGCGAGCAGCTGCTCGAGGCGCTCAACGACCCGCAGCGCGAGGCCGTCGTCCACGAAGGTGCACCGCTGCTGGTGGTGGCCGGCGCCGGGTCGGGCAAGACCCGGGTGCTGACGCGTCGGATCGCCTGGCTGATCTCCGAGCGCGGCGCCCACCCGGGGTCGATCCTGGCGATCACCTTCACCAACAAGGCGGCGGCGGAGATGCGCGAGCGCGTCGAGGAGCTGGTCGGGGGCCGCGCCCGGATCATGTGGGTGAGCACCTTCCACTCCGCCTGCGTTCGGATCCTCCGCAAGGAGATCACTCACTTCAACCAGGACGGGGGGTTCGACTTCAAGTCGAGCTTCTCGATCTATGACGCGGCCGACTCCAAGCGGTTGATGACGCTGGTCTGTCGCGACCTCGACCTCGACGTGAAGCGCTTCGCGCCCCGGGCGATCCTCAACTGGGTCAGCAACGCCAAGAACGAGCTCCAGGACCACGAGGACGCTGCGATTGACGCCCGCAACGGTCTCGAGGAGACCTACGCCGAGGCGTACGCCGAGTACCAACGCCGCCTGCGCCAGGCCAACGCGCTCGACTTCGACGACCTGCTGATGATGACCGTGCACCTGTTCCGTGCGTTCCCGGCCGTGCGCGAGAACTGGCGGCGCCGGTTCCGGCACGTGCTGGTGGACGAATACCAGGACACCAACCATGCGCAGTACGCCCTGATCCACGAGCTGTGCGCGGACAGCCTCGAACAGCCGGTCACCTCGGTGCCCGATGACGCGGTCGAGCCTGCCGAGCTGATGGTCGTCGGTGACGCCGACCAGTCGATCTACGCGTTCCGCGGGGCCAACATCCGCAACATCATGGACTTCGAGCAGGACTTCCCCAACGCGCGGACGGTGATGCTGGAGCAGAACTACCGCTCCACCCAGACCATCCTCAACGCGGCCAACTCGGTGATCAGCCGCAACGAGGGCCGCAAGCCGAAGAACCTCTGGTCCAACGCCGGCCCGGGCGACCGGATCATCGGCTACGTCGGTGACGACGCGCGCGACGAGGCGCGGTTCGTGGCCGAGGAGGTCGACAAGCTCACCGACGCCGGCCAAGCGCGATCGGGTGACGTCGCCGTGTTCTACCGCACCAACGCCCAGTCACGGGTCTTCGAGGAAGTGTTCATCCGCGTCGGCATGCCTTACCGGGTCGTGGGTGGGACCCGTTTCTACGAACGGCGCGAGGTACGTGACGCGTTGGCCTACCTTCGGGTGCTGGCCAACCCGGCTGACTCGGTGTCCCTGCGCCGGATCCTGAACACCCCGAAGCGTGGCATCGGTGAGCGCGCGGAAGCGTGCATCGAAGGCCTCGCCCAGCGCGACCGGATCACCTTCTGGGAGGCGCTGCAACGTGCCGAGGACGCCCCGGGTCTGGCCAGCCGGTCGCTCAACGCGATCCGCGGGTTCGTCGACCTCGTCGAGCAGCTCCAGTCGATGGTGGCAGCAGACGAGCGGGTCGACGTCGTACTCGAGCAGGCGCTGACGCGCAGTGGCTACCTCAAGGAGCTCGAGGACTCCGAGGACCCCCAGGACGAGTCACGCGTGGAGAACCTCGCCGAGCTCGTGGCCGTCTCCCGTGAGTTCGCCGACGACCCGCAGGTCGGTCCGTCGGCCGACCCGGCGACGGTCTTCGACGAGGACGGCGACCAGGTCGGCAACCCGGCCGCGCCGCCCGGGCTCACCGACTTCCTGGAGCGCGTGGCGCTCGTCTCGGACACGGACCAGATTCCCGACCCTCCTTCCGAAGCCGACGGGGAGACCCAAGCGGGTGTGCAGAACGGCGTCGTGACACTCATGACCCTTCACACGGCCAAGGGTCTGGAGTTCCCGGTGGTGTTCCTCACTGGTCTCGAGGACGGGATCTTCCCGCACATGCGCTCCCTGGGCGACAAGCCCGAGCTTGAGGAGGAGCGACGGCTGGCCTACGTGGGCCTCACCCGCGCCCGTGAACGGCTCTACATCTCGCGAGCGGTCGTCCGCTCCGCGTGGGGTGCACCGCAGCACAACCCGGCGTCGAGGTTCCTCGACGAGCTCCCGGTCGACCTGGTCGACTGGCGTCGCACCGAGAGTGCGATGACGTCGTGGGGAAGGCCCGACTACAGCCAGAGCACGAACTCCTCGTGGGGTTCCGCCGGCGCCCGAGCGTCCCAGCCTCGGTTCGGTTCGGCAAGCATTCGCATGGACGCGGCCAAGAAGGCCAAGGCCGGCCGGCCGATCCCGTCACTCGAACCCGGTGACCGGGTTCAGCACGACAGCTTCGGGCTCGGCACCGTGGTGGCGCTCGAAGGGGTCGGTGACAACGCGGTGGCCTCGATCGACTTCGGCAGCGAGGGCGTCAAACGACTGCTGCTGCGCTACGCACCCGTCGAAAAGCTGTAGGCGCGTCGAGAAGCTGTAGGTGCGCGGTCCGGCGGGGTAGTTACGGGGTGACCCCGTGGTACCTCAGCGCCCCGTCGGGGTCGACCGGGTCACCGCCGCCCGGGCGGACCTCGAGGTGCAGGTGGGGGCCGGTGGTGTTGCCGGTGCTGCCGACGGTGCCGATCTGCTGCCCACCGTTGACCGTGTCACCCGGGGAGACGCCGATGGTGGTCTGGTGGCAGTACCAGATCTCGGTGCCGTCGGTGAGGGTCTCGATGGTCTGGTTGCCGTAGGCGCCGGCCGAGCCGGTCTTGGTGATGACACCGTTGGCCACGGCCAC
>JBDSXU010000250.1:0-2736 GCA_039926005.1 Marmoricola sp. | reverse complement strand
GCCGTGTTCGCGGTCTTCGGCCGGAAGTAGCCCGCAGGGACCCGTTCGCAGCGCCAGTTGTTCCACCAAGAGTTTGATGAGATGACGGAGTAATCGTGTCTGAGCAGTACGACGAGAAGCCGGTCGAGCCGGTCGAGGAGACCGACGAGGTCCTCACCGACCCCGAAACCGGCGAGACGGTGAACCTCCAGCAGTCCGTGGAGCTCGAGGGACCGATCGACGACGAGGCAGCCCCCGGGTCGGACGCTGAGACGGAAGCCGAGCTCGCCGACATCGATGCCGCGGCCGTGGACCCGCTCGAGGAGTTCCGCATCGCCTTGCGCGAGAAGGAGGGGGACTGGTTCGTCGTCCACACCTACTCCGGCATGGAGAACAGGGTGAAGGCCAACCTCGAGAACCGCATCACCTCGCTCAACATGGAGGGTTTCATCCACGAGGTCGTCGTGCCGACCGAGGAGGTCGCGGAGATCAAGAACGGGCAGCGCAAGCTCGTCCGCCGCACCGTCCTCCCCGGCTACGTGCTGGTCCGGATGGACCTGACCGACGAGTCCTGGTCCGCGGTACGCCACACGCCGTCGGTGACCGGTTTCGTGGGCCACAGCCACCAGCCGGTGCCGCTCAGCCTGGAGGAGGTCGAGAACATGCTCGCCCCCGCGGTCCAGGCCGAGGCCGACGCCCATGCTGCCGCAGCCGCTGCGGAGTCCGGTGCACCCGCCCCGGCCAAGTCCGCCAGCCGGTCGCAGGTCGCCGTCGCCGACTTCGACGTGTCCGACTCGGTCATGGTGGTGGACGGACCGTTCGCCACGCTCCACGCCACGATCACCGAGATCAACGTGGAGAGTCAGAGGGTCAAGGCCCTCGTCGAGATCTTCGGCCGGGAGACTCCGGTCGAGCTGAGCTTCACCCAGATCCAGAAGGTCTGAGCGGGGTTCATCAGCAACAACCAGGTGGCAGAGCCCGAACCGATGTGAGTCGGCCGAGCTCGTCGAGACCACGAAACGCACAACACGAAGGATCAACACAGTTATGCCTCCCAAGAAGAAGAAGAAGATCGCTGCGCTGGTCAAGGTGCAGTTGCAGGCCGGTGCGGCCACCCCCGCACCGCCCGTCGGTACCGCCCTCGGTCCGCACGGCGTCAACATCATGGACTTCTGCAAGGCGTACAACGCCCAGACCGAGCCCATGCGTGGGAACGTCATCCCCGTCGAGATCACCATCTACGAGGACCGGTCGTTCACCTTCATCACGAAGACGCCGCCGGCCGCTGAGCTGATCAAGAAGGCCGCCGGTGTCCAGAAGGGCTCCGGCGTCCCGCAGAAGGACAAGGTCGGCAAGCTGACCAAGGACCAGGTGCGCGAGATCGCCACCACGAAGCTCCCCGACCTCAACGCCAACGACATTGACGCGGCGATGAAGATCGTCGAGGGCACCGCCCGCTCGATGGGCATCACAACCGACTGACGTCGGAGGACAACCAGCACCACGTGGCAGGGCCGCGCTGGCCCATCCAGACCACACACTCTCGAAGAAACAGAGGACAGAACATGCAGCGCAGCAAGAGTTACCGCGCGACCGCGGAGACCTTCGACCAGGACGAGCTCCACGCCCCGCTGGCCGCCATCAAGATCGCCAAGAGCGGCGCGAAGAAGAAGTTCGACGAGACCGTCGACGTGGCCATGCGCCTCGGTGTCGACCCACGCAAGGCCGACCAGATGGTTCGCGGCACCGTGAACCTCCCGCACGGCACCGGCAAGACCGCCAGGGTCCTGGTGTTCGCCAACGCCGAGAAGGCTGACGCGGCACGCGAGGCCGGCGCCGACATCGTCGGCGGCGACGAGCTGATCGAGAAGGTCAACGGCGGCTGGCTCGACTTCGACGCTGTGGTCGCCACGCCCGACATGATGGGCAAGGTCGGCCGACTCGGTCGCGTCCTCGGTCCCCGTGGACTGATGCCCAACCCGAAGACCGGCACCGTCACCCCCGATGTCGCGAAGGCTGTCGCGGACATCAAGGGTGGCAAGATCGAGTTCCGCGTCGACCGGCACGCCAACCTGCACTTCATCATCGGCAAGGCGTCCTTCGACGAGCTGAAGCTCGCCGAGAACTACGCCGCTGCCCTCGAGGAGGTGCTGCGGCTCAAGCCCGCCAGCTCCAAGGGCCGCTACCTCCGCAAGATCACCGTGTCGACGACCATGGGCCCCGGCGTCCAGGTCGACCCCGGCCGCACCAAGAACGTCGCGGGCCAGGACGACGCCTGAGACCCCTCAGCACCGTCCGGGGGCCCCGCGCCACAAGGCATGGGGCCCCGTTCCCTGCCGGAGCCTGGGATTCCCAAGCGGTTTATGAGACGAACCAGGCATTTCATTGTTTCCCGCGCCACCCCATCGGGTAGACCTGTCGGGTGAGCGGCTCCGTCAGCATCGACATCTCCTCCTTGACCGCAGCCCAGAAGTCGGTCACCGAGCTCGCGGGCCTGATCGACTCCCGGCGCGCGGCGGTCACGTCGGGCACACCGATCTCGCTGCCCTCACTCCAGGACGGATCTGCCCTCGCAGCGACAGCCGCCTGGCTCACCGAACAGGCGCCCCAGCTCCAGACCGTGATCGACCTGGCGACCCTGCTGGACACCGAGGGGACCGGATCGGCCACCTACGAGGGCTCCGGCGCCTTCAGTGCCGCTGAGACGCTGCTGGGCCAGGAGCTGGGCAAGCAGATCAACGACATCGACGTCGACAG
>JBDSXU010000249.1:0-4917 GCA_039926005.1 Marmoricola sp. | reverse complement strand
GACCTGCTGCTGCTCACCATCGGCACCGGTGTCGGCGGCGGGGTCGTCATCGACGGCGAGCTGGTCCGCGGCGGCTTCGGCTTCGGTGGCGAGGTGGGCCACATCCAGATGGTGCCGGGAGGGGTGCCGTGCGGTTGCGGCAACCTCGGCTGCCTGGAGTCCTACGGCTCCGGCAATGCACTCGTGCGGATGACCCGGGAACACGCCAAGGAGACCCCGGACGCTGCGTGTGCCCTCATCGAGCAGTCCGGCGGTGTCATCGACGCGATCACCGGGCCGTTGATCACCAAGGCAGCCCAGGCCGGTGACAAGTTCGCGATCGAGCGCTTCGCCGAGCTGGGGGACTGGATCGGCCAGGGTGTCGCGACGCTGACCGCCGTGCTCGACCCGAACGTCGTCGTCATCGGTGGCGGGGTCAGCGAGGCCGGTGCCCTGTTGCTCGACCCGATCCGGACGAGCTTCGAGAACCACGTGACCGTCCGTGGACACCGGCCCCTTCTCGAGGTGCGCCAGGCCCAGCTCGGCAACGCCGGCGGCATGGTGGGTGTGGCGGACCTCGCGAGACGTCGGTGACCACACGGACGTCGGAATCGACGCCCGGCCCGGTCACCCGGCTGATGACCTGGATGCCTTATGTCCTGCTCGGTGGTCTGCTGCTCGTGATGGTGCGGGGGGTGAGCGCGCCGGTCTCCAACGCAGACACGTTCTTCCACCTTCGCTACGGCCACGAGTTCCTCCACGGGTGGTCCCTGCGTCATCCCGGGCACGTGTCCACCTTCGGACAGCGTGACTGGGTGCCGACACAGTGGGCGAGCCAGGTGCTGATGGCCCTGATGGAGGCGGCGTTCGGCCTGCCGGGAGTCGTCTGGCTCACCGGGGTCGTCGTACTCGCCACGGTGCTGACGGTCTTCCTCGTCGCCCGCCAGTACGCCGATCCGCTGCCGGCCGTGGTGGTGGCGATCCTGGTGGTGCTCGCGACGAGCAACAACCTGCAGCCGAGGCCCCAGGTGGTGAGCTACCTGCTCGTCCTGGTGATCACCCACGTCTGGCTACGCACTGCGCAGGACCTCCGGCCGCGCTGGTGGCTGGCGCCGGTGACCTGGGTCTGGGCGATGCTGCACGGCATGTGGCCGATCGGTGCGCTGATCGGCTTCGTCGCCCTGATCGGGATCGGGCTGGACAACCGCTCCCGTCTCCGTGAGCTGCGCCCGGCCTTGCTGCGGCTGCTGGCCGTACCCGTCCTGTCCCTCGTGGTCGCGGCCCTCACACCGGTGGGTCCAAGCCTCTACGGCGCCGTGCTCCTGGTCGGTGGGCGCACCAGGTTCCACGACGAGTGGGCGCCCACCGACTTCCACCAGCGACAGCCCGCGATCGCGGCTGCGCTCATCGTCCTCACGCTCCTGGTCTGGCTTCTCGGGCGCGACCGGCAGCGCCCGGCCTGGGTGCCGGTCCTGCTGTTGCTGGTCGCCGCCGGCTGGAGTGCGTACGCCGTCCGCACGGTGCCGATCGCGGCGATGATGACAGTGCCGTTCCTCGCCGCGGCCCTGCAGTCGCTGGTCGGCCAAAGCAGGTCCGCGCCGCGACGCGAACGGGTGGTCGTGGCCGGCATCGCACTGGGCACAGTGGCCCTGTTGGCCGCCGTGGTGCCGGTGACAGCTGAGCGGCCCGCCGCGACGCCGAGCTGGCTCGACCCGGCGCTGGACAGCCTCCCGAAGGGGACGGCAGTGCAGACGGCCGACTTCATGGGTGGCTACCTGCTCTGGCGGCATCCCGATCTCGACCCGGTCATCGACGGCTACACCGACGCCTACACGACCCGGCACCTCCAAGAACAGCTCGACCTCCAGAAGCTGCGGCGCGGGTGGGACATCCGGTTCCGCGAGAGCGGCGTACGGCTTGCGCTGCTGCCGACCCGCAGCAGGCTGACCTATGCCCTCACCACGTTCGAGGACTGGAAGGTGCTGCACACCTCCAAGGCCGTGACCATGCTCGAGGCACCCCAGGGGTGGGGCGGATGAGTCTTTCCATCGGGGTCGACATCGGCGGCACGAAGGTGCTGGCCGCGATCGTCGACGGGGTGGGCCGGGTGCTCGACACCGAGGCGACAGCCACGCCCGGTCCCGGCGCGGGGTTGGACAACGCCACCGTCCAGGAGGTGGAGGACGCCCTGGTCGAGGTGGTGGAACGGCTTTTCGCGCAGTACGGGCGGCTGACCGTCGGTGTCGCGGCCGCGGGCTTCGTCGCCCGGGACGGCGAGCGGGTGCGTTTCGCACCGCACCTGCCCTGGCGCGACGAGCCCCTTGCCGAGAGGCTGGGCAAGCGGCTCGGTCACCGGACTCTCGGTCGTGTCCTGGTCGACAACGACGCCTCGGCAGCTCTGTGGGCGGAGGCCCGGTTCGGCGCAGCACAGGAGTCCCCGGACGCCGTGATGGTGACGCTCGGCACCGGCATCGGCGGGTCCCTCGTCGTGGGTGGTCGGCTGGTGCGTGGCGTCAATGGCATGGCCGGGGAGTACGGGCACATGCAGGTCGTCCCGGACGGCCGGCCGTGTGAGTGTGGTGGCCGCGGTTGCTGGGAGCAGTACTGTTCCGGCCGCGCGCTCGCCCGTGCTGCGGCCGAGCGTGGCTGTGGGCTCTCCGGCCCGGCCCTCACCACCGCCGCACGCGAGGGGAACCCGGCCGCCGTCGCCGCGTTCGTCGAGGTGGGGCGCTGGCTCGGTGTGGGGCTGGCCAACCTCGTGGCCGCCCTCGACCCGCCGCTACTCGTGGTCGGCGGCGGTGTCTCAGCCGCCGGCGAGCTGCTGCTGGTCCCGGCTCGGCAGGCACTCGCGGAGAGCCTCGTCGGTGCCGGACATCGCGACCTCCCGCAGGTCGTGGGTGCCGTCCTGGGGCCCCTCGCAGGTGTCGTGGGGGCTGCGGACCTCGCGCGGGTGGCTTCGCGGCCTAGCCGTGTCGGTAGGTGGGGCAGAGCTCCATCGCGAGTTGCTCGAGGAAGAGCCCGACGTCGGTGACGATGCCTCGTGCATGCGAGGACCCTCGGTCGGCCAGCTTGGTCACCGTCGCCGGGTTGATGTCCACGCAGACCAGGGGCACCGAGGCCGGGAGGATGTTGCCGGTCGCCACCGAGTGCAGCATCGTCGCGACCATCAGGCAGAACCCGACGTTGCCGAGCTCCGCCCGCATCGCCCTCTGACCCTCGATGACGTCGGTGTAGACGTCGGGCAGCGGTCCGTCGTCGCGCACCGAGCCGACGAGCACGAAGTCCTTGTCGTGGGTCACCAGCGCGTGCATGATCCCGCTGGTCAGCACGCCCTGCTCGACCGCCCCCCGGACGGATCCGGCCTTGCGGATGGTGTTGATCGCCCGGATGTGGTGCTCGTGCCCGTGCTCCACGCCCTGGCCACGGGCGAGGTCGATGCCCAGCGACGTGCCGTAGAGCGCCGACTCGATGTCATGGGTGGCCAGCGCGTTGCCCGCGAACAGGACGTCGACGTACCCAGCCTCGACCATCGCGACCATGGCGGGAGCCGCACCGGTGTGCACGACGCCGGGGCCGCCCACCCACAGGAGCTTCTTCCCGGCCTTCCTGGCCTCGCGCATCCCCTCGGCGACCTGGCGCACGAGCACGGCCTGCGGCTTCTCGCTCGAGACTTCGGACTCCATGAACCCGAACGAGCCCTCGGCCTTGCTGCTGATGGGCACGGTCACCTTGATGCCGGAGGCGCCGCAGACGATGCGCATCCCGATGCGGACCTCGGACATCGGCAGCGTGCTCACCTGGAGGTCTGCGTCGTCGCCGTCGAGGACCAGGCCGCAGTCCATCTCGGGGTTGTGCACCTGCATCCAGTGTCCGTCCAGCCGCACCTGTGTCTCGAGGTTGGTGCTCGAGTAGAAGCCGTCGGGGAAGACGCCGTCCATCTCGGCGAGGTTCACCTGGGCCTGACCGGGGTCAACCTGGTTGACGCCGTGGATCTGCAGCCTCATCAGGATGCGCTGCAGGGTCTCCTCGGCCTCGGCCGACACGTTGATCCGGGCGTAGGACGGGTCGAGGGTGCCGTGCCCGATGTCGAACTGCTCGACCACGTAGTCGCCGCCGTACTCGTCGATGTCGTTGAGCACCTTCGACAGGGCTGCCGTGTCGATCAGGTGACCCCTGATCTCGACGATCTCGCTGTGCGCCACGTGTTGCCTCCCAAGCTCTGGATCGGTCGGGGCGGCCGTTAGAGTCTCGCCCCGTCGTCGTAGTCGTCTCCCGGACCCGGCCGCATCGAGGCGACCAGGTAGACGAACCCACCGACGAACCAGACCATGAGTATCAGACCCATCCAGGGTGCGAGGTTCAGGCCCGCCACGAGCGCCACCAGCACGAACGCCGGGACCCCGAACAACCCGACCCAGGCGAGCAGCCGAGCCGGTGGCGGTGTCGGCAGCGGAGGTGGCGTCGGAGGGACGTAGTGGTCCTCGGGTTCGGGGGCCGGCGGCTCAGGCTGAGGCTCCGGCTCCACGCGCGGCGGTGCGTTGAGGTCGCGCAGGGAGGGCGGGACCTCGATCTCCGGCTCGTCGATCTCGGGCCGTTCCCCGTAGTTGTCGATGATGGAGCGCCAGAGGGCGTCCTCGGCCGAACGCTTGTCGTGAGACTCGTCAGGAAGCTCGTCCTCGACAGGCTCGTCCTCGGGTTCCTGGGGTGTGGGCATGTGCCGGCGCGTCCGTCAGACTGCCGCGGAGACGCGCTCGATGAACGCGGCGGAGCCCTCGAAGATGTGCTCGGCGTCGTTGTCCAGGGTGGCCACGTGGTAGCTGTTCTCGAGCCTCTCCTCGTGCACGTCGCTCGACGCGACCCCGGTCAGGATGATCCGCGCGGACGACGGGTCGACGACGTGGTCCTCGGTCGACCGGAAGAGCAGTATCGGACAGGTGA
>JBDSXU010000248.1:0-4987 GCA_039926005.1 Marmoricola sp. | reverse complement strand
CGGAAGGCGGAGAGCAGCGTCGACCGCATTTCCTCGGAGAGGGACTCGACCGGGATCTCCCCCAGCTGGGACATGGTCTCCTGCATCTGCTGCAGGTAGGTCTCGCAGCCGGCGCAGAGCACCCGGTGCTCCTCGAAACGGGCGGCGGTGTCCGCGTCGAGGACTCCTTCGAAATAGTCGGTGACCAGCTCGACGAACTCCTGACAGCTGAGGTCGCTCATCTCAGACCATTCCACCTGTGTCGGCGGCGGGACCGGGTTCGAGGTACGACACCAGGTGCGTACGCACGGCAGCCCGCGCCCGGTGCAACAGCACGCGCTGGTTGGCGCCGGACAGCTCGAGCATCTGGCACACCTCGTCGGAGGTGTGGCCAATGACGTCGCGCAGCGTGATCACGATCCGCTGCCGGTCGGGCAGTGCGTCGATCGCCGCGCGGACGGTGGTCCGCACCTCGTGGGCGAGGACGCTGCCCTCGCCGGAATGCCACTCCTGGGGGAAGGAGCGCCAGCCGCCCGGATACTCGTCGTCGGCGTCTCGGAACAGCGCCGGGTCGACGGTCGGACCCCCATCCGCATCCGCGGCGCCGAGGCTGCTCCACGGTACGGTCCGGCTCTCCCGGACGCCACGCGCCTTCGCGGTGTTCACCAGGATCCGGTACACCCAGGTTCGCAACGAGGATCGGCCCTCGAACCGGTCGATGCCCCGGATGACTGCCAGCCAGGTGTCCTGGACGACCTCCTCGGCGGAGGCTTCCGTCGAGACGAAGGTGCGAGCAAGCAGCAACATCGATCGTGACCAGTCGTTCAGCAGCTGCGCGAAGACGGCTTCGTCACCGGAGCGAACACCCGCCACGATCGCGTCGTCCGTGTGCGATATGACCACGCCCGGAGCCTAGCGCCTGTCATCGGTACTCCGGGTTCTCGAAGTCGAAGCGACAACCCGCGTCCCACTCCGAGCGCTGGTTGCCGTACGCCGGGACGCCACCCGCATCCTTGAGCAGCTTCGCGATGTGCATCAGGTTCCAGGTCATGAAGGTGGTGTTCCGGTTGGTGAAGTCGTTCTCGGGCCCACCGGAGCCAGGGTCGAGGTACGACGGGCCGGGCCCGGCCTCACCGATCCAGCCCGCATCGGCCTGGGGCGGGATGGTGTAGCCGATGTGCTGCAGTGTGTAGAGCACGTTGTGCGCACAGTGCTTGATCCCGTCCTCGTTCCCCGTGATCAGGCAGCCCCCGACCCGGCCGTAGTAGAGGTACTGTCCCCGGTCGTTGAGCAGGTGCGAGCCGCCATACAGCCGCTCGTGCACCTGTTTCATGATCGAGCTGTTGTCCCCGAGCCAGATCGGTCCGGCCAGAACCAGGATGTCGGCGGCCTTGACCTTCTCGAAGATCGCCGGCCACTCATCGCTCTGCCAGCCGTGCTCGGTCATGTCGGGCCACACGCCGGTGGCGATGTCGTGGTCGATTGCCCTGACCACTTCGACCTGCACGCCGTGAGCCTCCATGATGTGGCGACTGATGTCGACGAGCCCCTGGGTGTTGCTCGGTTCGGGTGACCTCTTGAGCGTGCAGTTGATGAACAGCGCGTTGAGGTCGGCGAAGCTGGTGTCGGTGGGTGGTGTTGCGGGTTCGGTCACGGATCTCTCCTCGGGATGGGGTGGGTGTGCGTGGGTTCAGAGCAGCTCGGCGTCCTGCTCGACGCAGAGCAGTGCCGGTCCAGGGGTCGCGAAGAGCGCAGTCATGGCGGCGTCGAGCTGGTCGCGGCTGGTGACCTTGATTCCGGTCGCGCCGCACAGCTCGGCGTAGTCGGCCCAGTCCGGGTTGTGCAAGGAGGTGTGCCACACGGGGTAGTCGGCCGCGAGCTGTTCCTTGCTGATCTTGCCGAGCGAGTTGTTGTTCAGGAGCACGTGCTTGATCGCGATGCCGTACTTCACCGCCGTGGTGAGCTCGGTGGCGTACTGCCCGAAGCCGCCGTCCCCGGTGACGGCCACGACCGGCCGGTCGGGGTCCGCCGCCCAGGCGCCGATCGCCGCCGGATAGCCGAAGCCGATCGAGCCGAGGTAGCCCGACATCAGCACCGGCTGTCCCTTGGACTCGAGGTAGCGCCCGAGGGAGTAGGCGTGGTTGCCCACGTCGACGGTTACGACCGCGTCCTCCGGCAGGTGGTCGGAGAGCGCCGCGAAGACGGCCGCTGCGGAGACGCCGGCCCCCCGGTCGTCGGCCGCGCGTCTGGCCTTCTCGGCGCGCCAGATCGCCCATCGTTCCGCGATGTCGGGGCGCTGGTTATCCGGGTTGGCATCGGCCACGGCGCGGGTCAGCGCGGCGACCACGATCGCGGCGTCACCCAGGACGTTGGCGGTCACCGCGTCGAACCGCCCGATCGAGGCGGGGTTGTCGTCGATTTGAATGATGG
This sequence comes from Marmoricola sp., assembly GCA_039926005.1. Taxonomy (GTDB): domain Bacteria; phylum Actinomycetota; class Actinomycetes; order Propionibacteriales; family Nocardioidaceae; genus Marmoricola. Next base: position 2,578 of record JBDSXU010000248.1, on the reverse strand, counting down.
GCTTGTACGGTGCGATCCCGGTGTGGTTCGAGAACGACGCACCGACCACCACCAGCAGGTCGGACTCGTTCATCAACCAGCTCGCGACCGGTGTGCCGCTTCGACCGAGGACGCCTGCCCCCAGCGGATGGGTGTCCGGCACCAGTCCCTTCGCCTTGAAGGTGGTCAGCACGGGGGCCTGCAGCCGCTCGGCCAGCACGGTGACCTCGGCCTCGGCGCCCCGAGCGCCGTGCCCGACGATGATGGCCGGTCGCTTGGCATCCACCACGAGCTGGGCCGCGCGCGCCAGGGTCGCCTCGTCGGGCCGGACCAGGCGGTCCGAGTAGCGCCCGTCGGGAGATGCGGCTGGAGCCCTTGACGGCAAGGCCTGCACCTCGTCCGGGAGCACCAGGTGCGCGACGCCGCGGCCGTCACGGGCGTGCTTCACCGCGATGGCAGCCAGCTCGGCGTGGTCGCTCCCCGACTGGACCGTGGTCGAGGTGATGGCGACATCCTTGAAGACCGCAGAGAGGTCCAGGTCCTGGAAGGCCCCTCGGCCGAGCACCTTTGAGGGCACCTGTCCGGAGATCGCGATGACGGGAGACTGATCGAGCTTCGCGTCGTACAGGCCGGTCAGCAGGTTGGTCGACCCAGGTCCGGCGATCGCGAAGCACGCGGCGGGCCGACCGGTCAGCTTGCCGTAAGCGCTCGCCGCGAAGGCGGCGGCCCCTTCGTGCCGGATCCCGATGAAGGTCAGCTCACCCCGTTCCTCCGCGCGCCTCAAAGCGTCGGCGAACCCCAGGTTGGAGTGCCCGACCATGCCGAACACCCGGGTCACGCCATGAGCGATGAGGGTCTCGACGAGCACATCGGACACAGTCCGCTCGACATGGACGGGCTCCGGGAGCCGGACGTAGACGCCGTCCTCCCGCTCATCGAGGTCGTAGGTGGCGACGGCGTCGCCGAAGGTACCCGGCGACTGACCGGTGACCGGATCGTAGTCATACCCGTGCCAGGGACAACGGAGCAGACCCTTCTCGATCGACCCCTCCCCCAGCGGGCCACCTTGGTGGGGGCAGCGGTTCTCCAGCGCGGCGAGCGCGGACCCACACCGCGTCAGGGCGATGCTTCGACCATCGACGGTCACGCTGCGCACGCGTCCCTCTCCGGGCACGTCGACCGCGCTCACCTGGTGCCAGGTGCCCGTGGGCACGGCGCCGGCTGACTGCTCTGGCGATGGCATGTAACGCCTCCTCGGTTTCCAGACACTGATCCGGCGGAGCGCCGTGCAAGTCCGGAGCTCCGTCAGTTCAGTGCCACCGACAGACACGGCGTTACACCGGGAACCGAAACTGCCCGAAGGAGATGCCCATGAGACATCAGGAACCAGGACTCACCCGGCGGTCTATGCACGGCATCGCCGAGCTGGTGCTCGCGGGGCCGCAGTACGCCGCGAGCCAGTCGATTCGGCTGCGGGTGACACCCGGTGGTTTCGGAACCGTGAGTGCCCCGGATCTCAGGGTCGACGGTCTGGAGTTGGTCACTGCCACAGCCAGACTTCCTCTGGGCGGGACGTACGCCGGCCTCGCCCACGCCGCAGGCGTCGAAGCGCGGGCACTGCGAGACGTCTACGGCGAAGGTCCGGGTGTCGCCGACAGCGATCCCATCGTGGTCGATCCAGAGGCCGTCGGGGTGATCCTCGAGGCGTTCGCGCGCGGTGATGCCGCGATGCGTGCCTTCGCGCCAGACCAGGACCCGGTGATCTGGCCGGAGCACTTCGACATCGGGATCTCGGTCGACCAGGTCAACTACGGCGTCTCCCCCGGCGACGTTCACGTCGCCGAGCCCTATGCGTACGTCGGGCCGTGGTCGTCCCGCGAGGGGGCGTTCTGGAACACACCCTTCGGGGCCGCCCGGCCGCTGACCGAGCTCCGCGACGTCGACGCGCTGGTCGCGTACTTCGCGGAAGGCGCACGCCAGGCGGTCGCCGATCGGTCGCCAACCGGATAGGCACGCATCTGCGGAGCCACGGACCTGGATGCACCAGGCGCCATCGACGCTTCTTACAGCGCGACAGTTGTGCTTGTCCTGCGCGGGAGAGGACGCTGAGGGAGTTCTCGACATCTCCTCACACCCGGAGGGCGTCATGGGAAATCTGTGGCCTGTCAGCATCGCCAGCTCCTACGAGGCCGCCACGCAGGGCATGCGGGTCTGGGCAGACGTCGCCGTCAGCCGGCGGGGCACCCTCTGGATGGGCCGCGCAGAGCTGAGCTTCGACGTCGCAGACCTCGACGACGGGGTGCTCGGCGTACTCCGCCTGCGGGGTTTCGCCGACCAGTCGAACCCGTACAACCCGCAGCTCTTCGACAGACGAGGCACCGTGTCCATGGAGCTGCTGCTCCGCGGAGAGCGCGCAGGGGTCACGCGCGTGAAGGTGGAGCGCATGCTCGTCGAGAGCGGCGGCCATCCGCCGGGCATCCCCCGGGTCGTGGCCGACATCTTCGAGGATGAAGGGGTCGCCGTGGTCGCCCCTGGCCATTTCGTCATCCAGACGACAGAGGAGCCGGTGACCTGGGTGAGCATCAGTCTCAGTAGCGCG
>JBDSXU010000247.1:0-8728 GCA_039926005.1 Marmoricola sp. | reverse complement strand
AGCCATGGTTCGAGACATGCGGAACCGGTTCCTGGTCGCGGTGGGCTTCGGGGTCGTAATCACGTTGTGGTCGATGATCGGGCGCAAGGTGCTCAACTTCTCTGTCCCGGCGCCGTTCGGCCTGCGCGACGATGTGTTCCAGCTGCTTCTGAGCCTGCCGGTGATCTTCTACTCCGCCCAGATCTTCTTCGCCGGCGCGTACCGGGCCTTGCGTGCACGGACGTTGGACATGATGGTGCTGGTTGCCGTGGCCGTGGGCGCAGGTTGGGTCTACTCGGTCGGAGTCACCCTGACCGGCGGCGGCGATGTGTTCTACGAGGCCGCCACCATCTTGACCGCTTTCGTTCTGCTTGGTCACTACTTCGAGATGCGTGCGCGCGGCGGCGCCAATGAGGCGGTCCGCGCACTCTTGAAGCTGGCGCCGCCAGTGGCCCTCGTTCTTCGCGACGGCGAGCCCGTCGAGATCCCGACCGATCAGGTCGTGGTGGGCGACCTGCTGCTAGTCCGCCCGGGTTCGAAGATCGCCTCCGACGGGATGGTCGAGGACGGCGAAAGTGACGTCGATGAGTCCACGGTGACCGGCGAGAGCCTCCCGGTACACAAGGCACCCGGCGACGAGGTCGTCGGAGCCACCATCAACACCACCGGGACACTGCGGGTCCGTGCCACCAAGGTCGGCGCCGACACCGCGCTGGCGCAGATCGTGAAGCTCGTCCAGGAGGCGCAGAACTCCAAGGCACCGGGGCAGCGGCTCGCCGACCGGGCCGCGTTCTGGCTCGTCTTCGTGGCGTTGGTCGGTGGGGTGGGCACGTTCGTGGTGTGGCTCTTGGCCGGCCGCCCAGTCGACGAGGCGCTCTTGTTCGCGATCACCGTGGTCGTGGTCACCTGCCCGGACGCACTCGGGTTGGCCACCCCGACCGCGATCATGGTGGGCACCGGCCTCGGTGCGGGTCGTGGGGTGCTGTTCAAGAACGCCACGGCGATCGAGACGTCGAAGAAGATCGACGTGGTGGTGATGGACAAGACCGGCACCCTGACTCTGGGTGCGCCGGACGTGACCGACCTGGTCGTCGATGGGATGGGAGAGCCTGACGCCCTTGCTCTGATCGCGGCCGTGGAGCGCGAGTCCGAGCATCCGCTGGCCGAGGCGGTCGTTCGTCACGCAGAGACCGCCGGTGCACGGCGCTTGACTGTAAGTGACTTCACCAACGTGCCCGGAAAGGGTGCGATCGCCACCGTCGAGGGCCGTCGGGTCGTGGTGGGGACCCTGCGCCTGATGGAGGCCGAGTCCATCGACCTCGGAACCCTCGGCACCCGGCAGGAGGAGCTCGCTGCCGGCGGCAAGACGGCCGTGCTCGCCGCGGTCGACGGCCGCGCGGTGGCGGTCATCGGCCTCGCGGACGCGGTGCGCCCCACCTCGGCGGCCGCCGTCTCCGAGTTGCGCGAGCTCGGCGTGGAGGTGGTGATGCTCACCGGTGACAACACCGCGACCGCCGAACGCATCGCCAAAGAGCTGGGCGTCACCACCGTCATCGCCGAAGTGCTGCCCGGGGACAAGGCAGCCAAGGTCCAGGAGCTCGCCGCCGCGGGGCATCGGGTGGCGATGGTCGGCGACGGTGTCAACGACGCCCCGGCCCTGGCTCAGGCTGACCTGGGGATCGCGATCGGAGCCGGCACCGATGTAGCGGTTGAGACCGCCGACGTCGTCCTGATGCGCTCTGACCCCCTCGACGTCGCCGTGGCACTACGCATCGGTCGCGGCACGGTGCGCAAGATGAAGCAGAACCTCTTCTGGGCGGTCGGCTACAACACCATCGCCCTCCCGATCGCTGCGGGCGTCTTCGAACCGGCTTTCGGGCTGGTCCTGCGCCCAGAGATCGCGGCGATCACCATGGCCGGATCCAGCTTCCTGGTCGCCGTGAACGCCCTGACCCTCAAACGACTCAAGCTGCCCAAGCCCCCAGGCGCGACAACCCAGAATCTGGCGGCAATCCCTGCACGGCCTGGCAGTGCCGTAGCGGGGCCGCGATGACGTCCATCGCGGCTTGGTTCCTCACGGTCTGCGGCATCGGGCTCGTGGGCATCGGTGGGTTCTTTGTGGTGGCACGCCCACCGCTGCTGCCAGAGGACGCCCGGTTCATGGGCTCCACCACCGAAGAGATTTCCGGCGCCATCCCCGGCCTGGACTCGTGGCTACGTCATGTTTTCTGGGTGCTGGGCGGGTACGTCGCCACGACCGGACTCCTCGTGCTCTACGTCGCCAACACCGGCCTGCGGTCCGGCAGCGCCGGCGCACTCGCCGTACTGGCGATCTCGGGAGGGATGTCTCTCGGCTGGATGACAGCGGTCAACTTCCTGCTCCGGTCGGACTTCAGGTGGGCGCTCCTCTGTCTCGACCTCGTCTGGGCGCTGGGACTACTGCTTGCCGTGGTCCCTGGATGATCCGGACAGCCGGACTGCCGGCTGCATTCCTCGGCGTGGCGTTCCATTGCGCCGACACTGCCAGTGACGCTTCTGCGCGACGTAGGCGTTGCTGGGCGGCAATTGTCCGGAGTATGCCGTTGAGTCTTGGCGAGCGTGGCACGGGGGCCCTTCGTCCGGCATAGGCAGGACCTAGTCCCCTACGGCGTGGACGTGCCCTCGACCAGAGTTGTAAGAGTCGACTAGGAGTTCCCGATGCTGAAACCGAGACCAATCGTCTATTTGCGCTCGTTGTCGCCACCGCTGGTCTCCTACTCCTGGGCGTTTCTGCCGACCGGGTTCTCTTCATTGGCTTGGTCGTGTTCATGCTGATGATGCACCTGGGTCGTCATGGTCCTTCCGGACGTGGGCAAGGCGACCATGACCAACACGACCGACAAGGGGATCCAGTGCGAGAAACACGTGTGGCCCCGGCCCCCAAGAGAATGAGGTTTCAGGCAGATGACCGCTCCAACCGCAACGACTGGGTCCGACCAGAAACAGGCCGGCGCCAACGCGACGCAATCCACTGACGAACAGCGCGTCAGCTTCCTCGCGAGAGCGTGGCGCACCCTCTCGGCCATCTTCGGGGCCTTGTTGGGGCTGCTCCCGCACGTGCTGCATCACACCGGGCTCATCTTCGGCGCCGCCCTGGTGACAGGAACAGGAGGCAACCTGCTGTTCGGCGTCCTGGGGCTGCTGTTCTCCGTCCCGCTGCTCCGACGCCTGTACATCCGATTCAACACCTGGAAAGCGCCGGCGATTGCGCTCGTCATCTTCATCGCGATGTTCTCCCTCTCAGCCTTTGTCATCGGCCCGGCCATCTCCGGCGACTCCTCGGCTGAGACCCCATCGCCAGGGCAGACAACAGACCACAGCCAGCATGACGGGCACTGAAGCGACATCAACATCGAACCTTCACAAGAACCCCAGTGAGGACTTCACCGACACGAGTGCACGCTGAAACCCAACGACGGAAACGCGAAGCCCCGGGAGGGGCTCGGTGACCGAAGCCCATCAGTGAGGTGGAGAACGATGAATGCGATCTGGAAGTCCAACATCACGCCGCCGTATCGAATCGTGCCCATGTGTGGGCTCCAGGGGTGATCGGTGATGGACCAGGACTACGGATTGTGGCCGTTGGTGATCATCAACAGCCTTCTGCTCATCTTCTTCGCCGGCAGTTTCTTTCACCCCCGCACCGAGCGGGACTGGCGTGCGATGGGGGCGTACTCGGCGTTCATCGTCGCCTTGTTCACCGAGATGTACGGAGTGCCGTTGACCATCTACCTGCTCTCTGGGTGGCTCGGATCTCGTTTCCCGGCGTTGCAGGCGACCCATTCGGGTGGGCACCTGTGGAACGACCTCATCGGGTGGAAGGGTGACCCGCACTTCAGCCCATTCCACCTGGCCAGCTACGCCGTGCTCGCGGGCGGGTTCTGGCTGATCTCCGCCGCGTGGTCGCACCTTTTCCGGTCTGCACGCGAGGAGCGGCTCGCCACCACAGGTCCCTACGCGTGGGTCCGTCACCCGCAGTACCTCGGGTTCCTGGCCATCATGGTCGGGTTCTTGCTGCAGTGGCCCACCATCCCCACCCTCGTGATGTTCCCCGTCCTGGTCTACGTCTACTGGCGGCTGGCCCGAACCGAGGAACGAGAGGTCGCGGACCGTTATCCCGACGAATGGCCCGCCTACGCAGCCCGTGTAGATCGACTCCGCCCGCGCCGCCCCTCGGCGGGGTCCGCGACTCAACCGCCCGCCGGGCAAGCAGTGCCTCGTTCAACCGAGAAGGAGAACCGTCATGCACATCCGTAACCGGCTCATCGTCACCACCATCCTGACCGCGGGCCTGCTGGCCCTGCCGTTCGCGCCAGCGCTTGCCAAACCATCGAGCAACTTCGGGTCCCACGTGAGTGACTGTGCGCAAACAATGGGATTCAGCGGCTCCCACAACCCGGGGATGCACCGAGGCGCCGCTGGCTGGGCCGGCGAACCGTGCCAGTGATCGATGCCACCACCGGGGCCGCAGACCCCAGGGCCGGCTCGCCGAGTAGTCGGGGAGGCGGCGGCAAACGACGCACAGAGACAACGACAGCCGGAGGCGAGGCGGAGACCTCCAAGGCGGCCGCGGGGGGAGACGCACTCAGCCCATAGGCGGACCTACTCGTCGCTTTCGGTATCAAGAAGTCGTTTGGACGAGGACTATGGCCGCTGCGCCGACACCAGCCGGTGCTGCGAGGTGCCGACCTCACGTTGGGCGCGGGCGAGGTGGTGGGCCTGGTCGGGGAGAACGGCTCCGGTAAGAGCACCCTGATGAAGATCCTGGTCGGTGCTCTGGCCGCGGACAGCGGGGCCGTGACCCGCATCGGCCGGCTGGGTTACTGCCCGCAGCTGCCTCTCGTGTACGCGCGGCTGACCTGTGATGAGCACTTCGACTTGTTCGGCCACGCCTATGCGATGACCGATGACGCCATCGTCACTTCCCGCGACGGGCTCTACGACGCGCTCGGGTTCGGTCGCTACGCAGGCACCCGAGCCGACCAGCTCTCCGGCGGGACCCTGGCGAAGCTCAACCTCGGTATCGCGTTGCTCGCCGACCCGGACCTGTTGCTCCTCGATGAGCCCTACGCCGGGTTCGACTGGGACACCTACCAGAAGTTCTGGACGCTGGTCGCCGAGCGGCGAAAGCTGGGTCGCTCTGTGCTCATCGTCAGCCATTTCGTCGTCGACGAGGACCGATTTGACCGCATCGTCGAGGTCAAGGATGGTCTCACGGTGCCGCGATGACCACCGTCATATTCGTCCGACGGTTCCTGGCCGACTACGCCCGCAACCCAGTCAACCTGCTCCTGCTCGTGCTCATCCCAACCGTCTTCGTCGTCGTCGTCGCCGGCAGCATGGCCGATGCCGCCAAGCTGGTCGGCGGCATCGGTGGCCCCGCCGTCGAGACAGCCACCGCTGGCTGGGCGGCCGCGTTCCTCGCCGGTATCGCGATGTACTTCCAGACCGCAGCTACCCGCGAGACAGATCGCAGGGTCGTCATCGCCGGGCTACCCGCAAACCGCCTGGTTGCCGCACGGCTGCTGACCGGAATGATGCTCGCGGTGCTGGCCAGCGCCGCAGCGCTCCTCGCCCTCGCCGCGCGCACCGGTGTCGATCACCCTGCTCGGGCCATCTTGGGTACCTTCATGTTCGCCGTCATCTACGTCGCCATCGGAGCCGTCGTCGGCGCCTTCGCCGGGAACCCGGTCAACGGCACCGTGATCGTGATGTTCGTTTGGATCTTCGACGTGTTCTTCGGCCCGGCGATGGGGGCCGCGGACCGGGTCGCCACCCGGGGGCTGCCCACCCACTTCGTCACCCTGTGGATGGTCGACCTCCCCTCCCGACACGGCGGCCGCCTCGGTGACCTCGGCTGGGCGATTGCGTCGACGCTCGCGGCGATAGCCGCCGCCTGGGCGCTGGCCGGGGCCCGAACCCGGGTCAAGCATCCCCGCTCACGATCCGCAGACCCAGCCGGACTCCGGGCGCAGCTCGCCGCGGCCGGGAGAGCCACGTGGCGTGACGCCCGCCGCAACCGCGCCCAGTGGGTGTTGTTCGTGCTCGTCCCGGTCGTGTTCATCCTGGCCGCGAACGCGGTCACGCCGAACAAGCCGATCACCTTGACTCTCCTGGAACGCGGCCAAGCCCTGACCCGGACGTTCGCTATGCCCGACGTACATGCTGCAACGATGGCCCCGATCGCAATCGCTTCGCTCGCCGCACTTGTCGGCGTGTTCGTGCTCCTCGAAAGCCGCGACGGTGACCGCAGATCTGTTCTGGCCGGTTTACGTCAAAGCACTCTGTTCAGCGCCCGGATCGGGGTCCTCGCGCTGATGGCCCTCGCTGCGACGGCTGTTTCGCTGGCCACCACCGCACTGGTCTTCCACCCCACCCGCTGGTTCACCTACGCGGCGGCGAACCTGCTTATTGGCTGCACCTATGCGCTTATCGGGGCGCTGGTCGGGCCGGTGTTCGGCCGCGTCGGCGGAGTCTTCATTGCATTCCTGCTTCCCTTCCTCGACCTCGGGATCACCCAAAGCCCCATGCTGCACGCCGAACCGACCATGTTCTCCAGGCTGCTCCCCGGGTACGGCGGGTCCCGAGTCCTCCTGGACGGTGCACTCACCAGCACCTTCGACCAAACCCAGCCACTACTGATCGGAATGGCCTGGCTCGTAGCCCTAAGCGTCACCGTCGCTGCGGTGTACCGGCACGCCACCCAGCCCACCACTTCAACCAGCACTCTATCTGGCCACCATGGTTCTTCGCTGGTCTCGACTCGTCACTTCTCTGCCCGGTGACTCGTCAGCGGGGATGTGTGCCTAGGTCTCTAGACTGGCGACGATGAGGTTCTGGATGCGTCCCGCAAGCACTGTGCGCTACGCGCTGTGGCTCGGCGGGCTGCTCGTCCTGCTGGGCGGGCTGTTCGGGATGCACGGCCTGGACCACCACGGTGGCCCGGGGATGGAGACCATCGCTCACGCAACCATGGCCGGTCCGGCTGAGCACAGCGCAGCTGCCGGGCATGAGGCCGTTGCCGGCACCGTCGCCGGGGCAGCAGCGGTGACGGTTGCGGTGACTGGCGCATCCGGTCACGCGGGCTTGGGTATGGGTGCGGCCGGCATGTGTGTGGCCGTGTTGGTAGTCGCGCTCATAGCTCTGCTCCTGCGTGAGCAGGGAGGTCGGCTACGACCGCTGTTGGGGATGGTGGCCCGCCCTGTGCGCGCTCCGGGAGCCCGGGGTCGTGACCCTGATCCACCTTCTTTGATCTGTCTGTCGATTCAGCGTTGCTGAGGGCCGGCGGACTCACCTTGCACGCCGGGTGGGCCCGCTGTACGTACGCGCCCTCACATCGACAGACCTAGTTCAGGAGACCTACATGAAACGATTCTTCAGTTCAATCGCTCTTGCCCTGGTGGCAGCGCTCGCGCTTACCGGCTGCGGAAGCAGTGACAGCAGCGGAAGCGGGGCAGCTGACTTCAACGAGGCCGATGTCACGTTCGCCCAGTCCATGATTCCGCATCATGAGCAGGCCGTGCAGATGGCAAAGATGGCGAAGATGCACGCCTCGACCCCGGAGGTGAAGAACCTGGCCGACAAGATTGAGTCGGCTCAGGGCCCCGAGATCAAGACGATGAAGGGCTGGCTCAAGGACTGGGGTAAGTCCGAGTCGTCCGGCTCTATGGGTGGCATGGACCACGGCTCAGGCTCGGACATGGACATGCCGGGAATGATGAGCGGCGACGAGATAGCGGGTCTGAACAAGGCGACCGGGGCCACGTTCGACAAGATGTTCCTGACGATGATGATCGCGCACCACACCGGTGCGATCGAGATGGCGAAGACCGAGCAGTCGAAGGGGAAGAACGCGGATGCGAAGGCGCTCGCGAAGACGATCGAGGCCGCTCAGACGACCGAGATCGCTGAGATGAAGAAGATGCTCATCCCCTGACGGATCTCCTGGTCGACCGCTACCTCGCCAAGAAAGGGGTGGCGGTCGACCGGTTCCCGCGACGTGACCTTCGCGCCCTTGACCCGGGACCTTCGCCCGTGACGAGACAAACCTCAGGCTCCGACACTGGTGATGGGCGGCACCCGCTGCCGCAAGGTTCAGGAGGACATCATGAACACGAACAAGAACCTCCAATACGGGGTCGTAGCGCTGGTTGCAGCCGGAATCGCACTGGTAGCAGGTGTACCCGCGTACCTTCTGCTCGTCCTCATTTGCCCAGTGATGATGTTCTTCATGATGGCCTCGATGTCTGGTGGCAATGATCGCCGCGACGCAGACACTCAGAACGGGCAACCGAACGAACTAACGAAGACGCACACCCCTGACGGCTCACACGACCGCCTCTGATCCGCACCCAGGAGCAGCCGCCCACGCTGGCCGGTCCGTGGGACCTTCGACTCTAGTACATACCCCCAGGGGGTATATTGGGAACATGAGCAACCTTCACCAACACCACCCGGCAAGCTCTCCGACGGTCCTCCAGGACCCTGTCTGTGGCATGGACGTGGACCCTTCGACCAGCGAGCATCACGTCGAGCGTTACGGAACGACCTACTACTTCTGCTCGGCGCACTGCCAGGCGAGGTTCGAGGCGGACCCTGCCCAGTACGTCGGCGTGCAGCCCGAGGCCCCGAATTCGACTGCGGGGCTGGACGCTGACGCGGCGGAGCAGGAGTACACCTGCCCGATGCATCCGGAGATCCGTCAGCTGGG